>JAJYCH010000722.1 GCA_021778575.1 Planctomycetota bacterium | reverse complement strand
GATCGCCAACGTCGAAGGTTTGAGCAAGGATTACGTCCTGCCGTTCGCCGGTTCGAGCGACCCGCTGCACCGGTCCGTCCTGGCGTTCACCTCGCCGACCCGGCCACTCGTCACGGCCGACCCCGGTTACGAAGCGGCCGAGCGTGCCGCGCGGTTCGTGGGCGCGAAGGTGATCCGCGTTCCGCTTCGCGAGGATGGCTCGCACGACGTCGCGAAGATGATCGCCGCCGACCTGAGCGCCGGGCTGATCTACGTCTGTAACCCGAACAACCCGACCGGAACCGTCACGAAGAAAGGCGATATCGACACGCTGGTGGCGAAGAAGCCGGAGGGGACGATCGTCCTGCTCGACGAGGCATATATTCACCTCTCGACGACGGCCGAGCCGGGCACTCCGCACGTCAATGCCGAGAAGGACGTGGTGATTCTCCGGACGTTCTCGAAGCTGTTCGGGATGGCGGGTCTCCGGGCGGGGGCGGCGTTCGCTCGACCGGACCTGCTGGAGAAGATCAGGGGGTTTGGAGCGGGAGCGCTGCCGGTGACCGGCATGGTCGCCGCGACGGCCAGCCTGAAGTCGAAGGGACTGGTCGAGTCGCGCCGGAAGATCATCGCCGACATCCGGACCGACACGGCCGAATGGCTCGACAAGAAGGGCTATCCGTGCATGAAGTCGGAAGCGAACATGCTCATGATTGACGTCAAGCGGCCGGGCCGGCAGGTTTTTCAGGCAATGCTGAAAGAGAAGGTCGCCATCGGTCGGAGTTGGGCATCAATGCCGAACCATGTCCGGATCTCGATCGGCACGGCCGAAGAGATGGCAAAGTTCCGTCAGGCGTTCGCGAAAGTGATGACTGCCTGACCCGCCTGAAAGTTCGTCGAGGGAGCGGTCGAAAACGAACGAGTGGTGGTCCCCGAGCTGGAGAGGGCTGGCGGGCGACGCGAGCGGCGGGATCATCGCCGCTCTGATCGCGTTGCCGTACGGCCTGGCGATGGCCCGCTTGATGGGTCTTCCCCCGGCTCTGGGGCTGTTCACGTCGATCGTCACCGCTCCGGTCACGGCTCTCCTGGGCCGGAATCCGGTGCTGATCGGCGGGACGGCCAGTGCGACCGTCCCGTTCATCGCGGCGGCGGTCCAGGCCGACGGGGTGGGCGGCGCAAGCAAGGTGGTGCTGGCGGCCTCGGTGTTCATGATGGCGTTCGGGCTCCTCCGGCTCGGTCGTTACGTGGCGAAGGTCCCGCACGCGGTCGTCTCGGGATTTTCCTGCGGCGTCGGCGCGATGATGGTGATCGTCCAGTTGCGGACCCTGCTCGGTCTTCCGCCGTCGGCTGGCGATGCGCTGGCGAAGCCGCTGGCGCAACTCTTTTCGGTCCTGGCGCACCTGGGCGAGACCCGTCGCGAGCCATTGGTCCTGGGGGCCGTGGTGATCCTCGCGGCGCTGGTTATCGGCCGCTACTGGCCTCGCTCCCCTTCGGCATTGATTGGCGTGGCGCTGGCGATCTTGCTCGGTCAACAACTGGGCTGGCACGAGCGAGCGGTGGGAGCGATTTCGAGCGAGTGGCCCTCGCTGGCGAGCTTCGCCTGGGGACCGTCGGATCTACTCGACGTGGTGCCGTCGGCGTTCGGGCTGGCGGTCGTGATCTCGGTCAACGTCCTGATCACGTCGCGCGTCGTCGAGCACTTTCGCGGCCGGCATCGTCCGCTCCGTCCGCAGGATGCCGACGCCGAACTGGGGGCTTACGGGATCGCCAACCTGGCCGCCGGAGCGTTTGGCGCTCCGCCCAGCGTGGGGATTCCGGCGCGAAGCCTGGCCAACGTCCGTTGTGGTGGACGGACCCGGCTTTCGAACTTGCTTCACGCCGTCGTGCTTCTGGTCCTGATCCGGTTTGGCTCGGGGCTGATTTCGGTCATCCCCCTGGCCGCGCTCGCGGGGGTGACCGCTTATGTCGGCCTGAGCCTCCTGGAGTGGAGCACCTGGCGGCGGTTGCCGAGGATGCGCCGCGTCGACGCCCTGGCCTTTCTGGTAACGACCGTGGCCACGCTGGGGACGAACGCCGTCCTGGCCGTGCTGGCCGGCGGCTCGCTTTACCTGGTCCAGCATCTCTACCTGAAGCTTGCGGGGCCGTCACTCGGGCTCCGGACGATCGTTTCGGGAGAGGTCGAGCCCTGATCGATCAGGGCTGAAGGTTGGTCGAGGCGGCCTGGGCCGGTCGGACCGAGCTGATCCGGACGTTCACTTTCGTGGCCTTCACCAGCGCGCTCCTGGAGACCTTGGTTGAACTGACCGAGTGCGTCGACAGGACGTCGGACAGGCGAGTCGGCGGGATGTTCGAGAAAACCGGCGCGGCCGCCGGTAGTGTTGCCCCAAGTCCGACGATGCCGAACGCCTCGATCACGTCGCCGGCGCCGTTCCCGGGCCGGTAAGCGAAGTCGCCGTAGTTGGGATCATACAAACCGATCTGAAGATGTCCCGAACCGGTGTAGTCGCCCGGAACGGCGATCGACCCGTCACCGGCCGAGCCGAACGCGATGATCACGTCGGCCCCGCCGTTGGCCGGTCGATAAGCAAACTTGCCGACCTTGGGCAGGTAGACCGCCAGCTCGGTCTTGCCCGAGCCGTCGTAGTCGCCGGGAATCGGAATGGAATTGCCGGTTCCGGGGATGCCGAACTGGATGAGATCAACGATCCCCGTGGTGGGATTCCGGATCGCGAAGGTTCCCGAGGCCGGCAGGTAGACCGCGATGTCGGTCTGCCCGGTTCCGAAATAATCGCCAGGGGCCGGGATCGACTGTCCGGGTCCAGGGTTGCCGAAGGGAATGATCTCGTCGGCGCCGCCGTTGGGGTTCCGGATCGCGAAGACACCGACCGAGGGGAGATAGACGGCCAGGTCGTCGACTCCGGTGCCGAAGTAATCGCCGGGAGCGGGGATCGATTGGCCGGTTCCGGGAATGCCGAATGCCTGGATCACGTCGGGACCGCCGTTGGCCGGTCGGTAGGCGTACAGACCGAGCGAGGGAAGATAGGCGGCGATCTCGGTCTGACCCGAGCCGTTGTAATCTCCCGGCACCGGAATTGTCTGGCCCGCCCCGCTCAGGCCAAACGGGACGATCACGTCGGCCGAGCCGTTGGTGGGACGGTACACGAACGATCCGACCGAAGGAAGATAGACGGCGAGGTTTGACCGTCCCGA
>JAJYCH010000721.1 GCA_021778575.1 Planctomycetota bacterium | reverse complement strand
CGCTTACTGCCGGATCATGCGGGTCTGAGTAAGACGCGTCGTCCGACCGATCTGGCCGGTTCTCCGACCGATTTTCGACCTTGCCTGAGACCTCGAAGGCTCCGGACGAGAAACCATGATGAGCGAGATCGATCAAAAACTTCCGGAACTCCTTCAGAGAATTCGCTCCGGAGATGAGTCCGCCGCGTTTGAGTTGCTCGCGCGGTACGAGGCTCAGGTCCGGCTCGTGGTCCGTCGCCAGTTACCGCGGATCTTGCGATCGCGGTTCGACTCGCTGGATTTCCTGCAAAGTGTCTGGGGCAGCTTTTTCCGGCGGATGAAAGCCGGACCGGAAGAGTTTGAAGATCCGCGCTCGCTCGTCGCGTTCCTGGCCCGGGCGGCGAAGAACAAGGTCATCGACGAATACCGCCGCTCCGCCAGCCGGAAGGCGAACATGAAGCGCGAGGAGCCGATCTGGGCCGAGGGAGCCAAACCTCGCGAGATCGTGGCCTCTCAGGACTCACCCAGCGAGATCGTCGAGGCTCGGGAAACTTTCGATCGGCTCCAGGACTTGCTCCCGGCCAACCGGCGGATCATGCTCGAACTTCGCGTCGAAGGACTTTCGACTCGCGAAATCGGCGATCGTTTGAACGTCAGCGAGCGAACCGTCCGGCGCGTTCTCGAAAACCTCCGGCGTCACGTCGACGAAGATATCGAGGCTGTGGAGTCCGAGTAATGCCCTCGATCGTCAACAACACCGGCTCGATCTGGGACGAGGCCGCCGAGGCCGGCCCGCTCGCCCGCGCTCGTTCTTTTGACTCCGCCTGGAAACGATCCACCGCCGGCCAACGTCCTGACCCGCTCGAATTCCTGGGCGGGGGCGATTCCGGCCGGAGCGCGGAACTCCTGGCCCTCCTCAAGGTGGAACTCCTCCATCGTCGGCGGCTCGGCGAAGAAATCCGCATCGAATCGTATCGTGACCGCTACAGGGAATTGCAAGGCGATGCTCTGGTGGCGCTGGTCTACGAGGAATTTTGTTTGCGCGAGGAGGCCGGAGAAACGCCCGACCCGGCCGAATACCCGCGACGGTTTCCCGACGTGGCCGACCGACTCCGCGAGATCCTCGAAATCCACGAACTCGTCGCCGAACCCGGCTCGACGGCCCCCGACGGCGAGACCGGCTCCATCCCGTTTCCCGAGGTCGGTCAGACCATCGGCGGCTTCCACCTGGTCGAGGAACTGGGGCGCGGCTCGTTCGCGCGGGTCTTTCTCGCTCGTGAACGCCAACTGGGTGACCGATCGGTGGCCTTGAAGGTCTCGCGAACCGGTTCGCGCGAGCCGCAAACTCTGGCAC
This sequence comes from Planctomycetota bacterium, assembly GCA_021778575.1. Classification (GTDB taxonomy): domain Bacteria; phylum Planctomycetota; class Planctomycetia; order Isosphaerales; family Isosphaeraceae; genus Tundrisphaera. The sequence goes on along the minus strand of JAJYCH010000721.1, from coordinate 1,860 downwards.
GACTTCAGCATACGCACATCGTCCCGGTTCACTCGTACCGGATCGACCCGGCGACCGGCCTGCATCTGCTCTGCATGCCTTATTTCGGCCGGGTCACGCTCGCCCGGCTGCTGTCCGACCCCGAGTTCCGCTCGGCATCGACCGGCACGCAATGGCTCCAGGTTCTCGACCGGCTCGACCCGTCCGGCACACGATCGGCTCTCTCCTCGGCTCGATTGGCGGTCTCGCGCCTGTCCTACGCCCGAGGCGTGGCCTGGTGGGGTGCCCGGCTGGCCGAGGGGCTCGAACATGCTCACGATCGCGGGATCTTGCATCGCGACCTCAAGCCATCGAACGTGTTGATCACCGCCGATGGGATTCCGATGCTCCTCGACTTCAACCTGGCCCGCGAGGCCGACCTCGAATTCGCCTCGGCCAACCTGGGCGGGACGCTCGCGTACATGTCGCCCGAGCATCTGGGGGCGATCGGCGAGCCCGACGATCGAGCGATCGATCACCGGGCCGATCTTTATTCGCTCGGGATGGTCTTGTACGAGGCGCTGGGCGCTGATCCGATGGCGGGGACCTCGGATCTGAACTCGCTGGTTGAACGCTGGAACTATCTGGAGGAGTCGCGACGGTTCGAGGCTCCCGGTTTCTTCGACAACCCGCTCGCCATCCCCCCCGCGCTGGCCTCGATCGTCCGCCGCTGTCTCGCTCCGGAACCGAGCAATCGCTACGCAACGGCCGCCGATCTCGCGATCGACCTCCAGGCCGTCGCCGACGATCGGTCACTCCGGTTCGCGGCCGAACCATTTGTCCCTCGCGCGGTTCGGTGGCTCCGGAATCATCGGATGAGCCTGGCGGTTGCCGGTCCTCTGCTCCTGGCGGTTGCCGCACTCGTCCTGATCCTGTTTCAGTCCCGAGCCACGCTGATCCGTCAGGAAAGCCAGGCCCGCGAGCTGATCCACGACGGCAACCGATCGGCCGAGCTCGGCCAGTTCCAGGCCGCTTCCGCCCAGTTCACGCGGGCAGTCACACTCCTCGATCGTCGGAGCGATCTGGTGGAGTTGCGCGACGAGACCAACCGCCGGCGCATCGAGGCCGATCGAGCGCGCGAGATCCGCGAACGGACCGAGAACTTCTTCCGACAGGCCGAACCACTCCGCTTTCAGCTCCTGGGGTTCGAAGGCGATCGGGCATCGTCGGCCGCGAGACTCGCCGGGGTCCTCCGGCCATTCTCGATCGGGTCTCCGACGCTCTGGACCGAGCAACCCGCGTTGAAGCTCCTCGACGAGCCCCGGAAAAACCAGCTCATCCGTGAGATCGACGATCTCCTGTTCTACAGCGTGGTGACACAGGCGCTTGTCACAAGTGATCGTGGCCCGGTCCGGCAGACCGCGCTCAATTATTGCGACCAGGCGCTGGTCTGGTCCAATCGCCCCGAGTCCTGGCGGGTTCTCCGCGACTGGTGGGAGGATTCGAATGACCCTCGACCACTCTTGCCCGCCGATCCGTCGGCCGAGCCCAGTGCCTCGGCCTGTTTTCGGTGGTATTTGATCGGGAAGTTGATGTTTGTTCCGGAAGGTTCGCTCGTCTGGCTCGAACGAGCAACCCGTCTCGAACCAGAAAACTTCTGGCATCAATTTGCCCTGGCCTTCGAGCGCGACGCCGAAAATCGGCCCGACCTGGCGCTCAGGCCGTGCGACGCGGCCATCGCGCTTCGTCCACGCTCTCCTTGGGCCTGGAAGGTCCGCGCCCGGATCGAGCAGAAACAGGGGCACTGGGATCGGGCGTTCGCGGATCTCAATCAAGCTCTGACGCTCTGCGATCGACCCGGAGATGACGCTCGAATCCGGCTCGATCGCGGTCGGCTCCACC
>JAJYCH010000720.1 GCA_021778575.1 Planctomycetota bacterium | reverse complement strand
ATGGTTGATGCTGACCTTGACCCTGATCGCGGCTCAGACGGCGCAAGCCGGTTACGATGTCGCGACGTTTTCCGATACCGGGCTGATTTCGGGCACCGGTCAATACAACAACAGCTCGGGCGGATTCGTCTCGGGTGGCCAGAGCTTCAACAATACCTTCACTTCCTCTTCCTTTGGGAGCTACTGGAATGGGTTCTCGGTCTCCTCGATGACCGACACCACCACACCCGGCTACACCAACCAGTATTCGTCGATCACCGGGAGCGGGAACGGCGACGCATACTACGCCGTGCTCTACCCGACGGCCACCGTCAACCTGACCGGCACGGTTCAGTCGATCGACCTGACCAACACGACTTACACGTATTACTCGATGCTCAACGGCGACCAGTTCGCCAAGAAGTTCGCGGCGAATGACTTCTTCGATGTCGTGATCACCGGTTATACCGGACAAAACCAGACCGGTTCGACAACCGGTTCGGTCAAGTATTACCTGGCGAATTATACGAGCAATGCGTCCACGCCGGTCAACACCTGGGCCACGGTCAATCTGACGTCGCTGGGTTCGGCGGAATCACTGGGTTTCTCGTTCGAGTCGTCCGACGTCGGGACGTTCGGGATCAATACGCCCGAATACGTGGCCCTTGATAATATCGTCACGCTGACCTCGGTTCCCGAGCCGTCGAGCTGGATGCTCTGCGCGATTGGACTGGCCGGCGGAATGGTGGTTCAGCGTCTCCGGCTTGCCCGGATGACCTGTATTTGCTGAAATGAAGGGTCTAGAGAAGAGACGCTCCAACGCAAGAGGACGAAGTTCATGACCAAGCCGCGCCTCTGGTTCCTTTGTTTCCTGGCTGTTGTGGCGGCGGCCAGCCATGCCTTGCCACACCCGCCCAACTTCTCGCCAATGGCGGCCGTCGCCCTGTTTGGCGCGGCGACGTTGCCTGGTCGATGGTCGGCCCTGGTCGTACCGATCGCCGCGCTCCTGCTTGGCGACTTGCTCTTGCAGGTCACTTACTGGGCCGGCTGGCAGCAGCATTGGGGGTTCTACAAGGGGCAATGGGTGGTCTATGCCTGCCTGCTCCCTTCGATCCTGCTCGGGTTCGCGATCCGGTCGCGGCGTCATTTCGCGACCATCGCCCTGGCCACGCTGGGAAGTTCGTTGTTCTTCTTCGCGGCCACCAACTTCGCGGTCTGGGCCTATGGCTCGGGCGTCAGCTATCCCAAGACCGGGGCGGGATTGTTGCTCTGCTACGAGGCCGCCCTGCCCTTCCTCAAGAATAGCCTGCTGGGCGACGGATTCTACTCGCTCGTCCTGTTTGGCTCCCTGGCTCTGGCCGAGGCGCTCTTTCCGGTTCTCCGAACCACGAACTCCAAGACCGAACTTGCCTACGCTTCGCCTCTGGCTGACTGACCCAGGTCGGGCGGGTCGTACTTTTCGGCCCGCCCGAGTCCTTTTCGACGGGAAATCTGACCCAGTTGCTTTATTCCGCCGGAGGCACTGCTTCTCGATCCAGTTCGCCGAATAACACATCAAGCGGCAGCTCAAAGCCGGGGAGTACGATCCCGCCATCCAGAACCATCGAGCCGTCGAGGACCGTGAATTCCTCCGTCGACTGGTAAACGGTCACCGTTCTCGACCGGGGATCGACTTCCCAGACCAGTTGGACGCCCGCGCTGAAATACTCCTGGCGTTTCCGGGCCATCTCGGCCCTGGTATTGCTCGGGCTCAGGATCTCCACGGCCAGGTCGGGCGCGAAATCGGCGATGGCCTGGGTTGGTCGGCGACGGCCCGGGATACGATCCCATGAGGCATAGGCCAGGTCGGGGATGCGGACGAGGCCCGGGAATAGCCGCATCAACCCGTCGGCTCCGCTGACCTTGCCCAGATTCCGGGGGATCACGAACGCATTCAGAAGTCCACCAAGAAACAAGGCTAGATTTGACTCGGTGTATCCCATCGCTTTCTCCACCAGCACGCCATCGACAAGCTCGTAAAGCCTGAGCTTCCGGGCATTCGCGGCGATCAGATCGGCTTCCGTGGCCGTTCCTGGAAGGGGTTGGAACCGGACCCTCGAAGGGGCGATTCCGCCGAGATATTCGAGAAGGTCGTCGAGGGTGTCGAGGGAGGAGAGCGAGGTCTCGGTGACGGTTGCCATGGTCGCTCCTTTGGCGGGATCTTAGCCGGCCCAGACGCCTCGGTCGAGCGAACGGAAGCCGACGGCCTCGGCGATGTTGTGCGGCTGGATCGTGTCGGAACCTTCGAGGTCGGCCATCGTCCGGGCCACCCGAAGAACCTTGTCGTGAGCCCGAGCCGAGAGGCCGAGTTCTTCCATCGCCCCTTTGAGCATGCTCGCGCAATCGGGCTTGAGCGGGCAATACTTGCGAACCTGGCGTGGCGTCATCCGCCCGTTCACGCCTGGTCCTTTCGGGCCAAAGCGGTCGAGCTGACGAGCCCGGGCTTTCAGAACGTCGGCGAGCAAATCGGCCGAGGTCGGGCCAGGGGGAGCCTCGGCAAGCTGCGCGAACGGAACCGCCGGGACCTCGACGTGCAGGTCGATCCGGTCCAGCAGCGGACCGGAGATCCGGCTCAGATACTTTTCAACCTGCGGCGGCGAACAGGTGCAGGCCCGCCTCGGGTCGGATCGATAACCACAAGGGCAAGGATTCATCGCCGCGACGAGCACGAATTCGGCCGGAAACGTCGTGCTCCGGAGCGCCCGGCTGATCGTCACCTCGCCATCTTCGAGCGGCTGGCGAAGGACTTCCAGGGTCTTCCGATTGAACTCGGGCAACTCGTCGAGAAACAAGATCCCTTTATGAGCCAGTGAGATCTCGCCCGGCTGCGGCGTGCTGCCGCCGCCGACGAGCCCGGCGTCGCTGACCGAATGATGCGGGTGCCGGAATGGCCGGAGCGCCATCAGGGGTTGACCCGCCTTGAGCAATCCCATCGCGCTGTAGATCCGCGTGGTCTCCAGGCTCTCGGCGGGAGTCAGCGAGGGCATGATCGTCACTAAACGCTTGGCCAGCAAGGTCTTACCCGTCCCCGGCGGACCGATCATCAGCAAGTTATGCGAGCCCGCCGCCGCGATCACCAGCGCTCGCTTGGCGTAGTCCTGCCCCTTGACGTCGGAAAAGTCTTCCTCGTAATGGGCGTGACGCTCGAAGACCTCGGTCAGGTCGACCGCCTTGGGC
>JAJYCH010000719.1 GCA_021778575.1 Planctomycetota bacterium | reverse complement strand
CCAGGCCTGCGTAAGACAGGCCCGAGCCCGTGCCGACGATGATGACGGGAAAATTCGGATAGCAGACGTCCAGGCGGATCTGCTCCAGACACCGGACTGTGTTGAACGGAGTGATCGTGTAAGTGATCGGCCGCAGTCCCGATGCGGCCAGCCCTGCGGCCACGCCGGTCATGTTCGCCTCGGCGACGCCGCAGTTATAAAAACGCGACGGATGGCGATCTTTGAAGTTGTCGAATCGATTCTGGAGAATGAATCGGTGGCCGTCCCACACCCGAAGATCGTTAGTTCCGTGGACTTCCAGGTGGTTTCGCTTCCGGACTCGCCGCGAATCAAAGGCCAGTTCCACCGTCTCTCGATCTTGCGGGAGGAGATCGCTATGGCCCTCGATATTCTGACCAGGTAATTGGTTCTGGAGTTCCCAACGCCGCTTTGCAATCCCCTCCGGGGTGATCTTCCAGCGGACCTCGGCCTCAACCTCCAGACTCTTAACACGCTCAATCCATGACTCACGCTCCCTTACCGAGCGAACGAGTCTCGCCGCGTCGTCGTCCATGGCTGATCCGTCTGCGACCTTCAGAAAAAGAATTCCGAAAACGAGACATCTCACGGAATTTTGGAACATCACGAAATCCTTTGCCATATCAGACAAGCGTCCGAGAACATCCCAATCTTACATTTGTCGTTACCGGTTGTCAACTCACCGTGATGGGGTCGAAAAGTTGACCTGGTTTCGCCGGTCGTCGGCGATTTTTCGGGGGAAATCGGTTGGCTTGATGTAAAATGGTCTTTTCCAAACTAAAAGGTTTTTTGAGGACATCCTTATATGCAAAACCGATTGAATCGTCGTGGCTTCCTGTCGGCGACGGCGGCCGCAAGCCTGGCCACGCTGGCCGTGGGGGCAGCGCCGCCCCGTCCCTTGGGCGCCCGGCGGCCACTGGTCGTTTCGAGCAACCCCAATGCGCTCGAGAAAACCATGGAGCTGATCAAGCAGGGGCTGGACCCGCTTGATGCGGCAATCGCCGGTGTGGCGATCATCGAGGCCGACCCGAACGACCACTCGGTCGGCTACGGTGGTCTGCCCAACGAGGATGGCGTGGTCGAGCTCGACGCCGCCGTCATGCACGGCCCAACACATGGTGGCGGAGCGGTTGCCTCGATTCGTAACATTCTCCATCCGGCGGCCGTTGCCCGGCTCGTGATGAAGCGGTCGAAGCACTGCTTGATCACGGCTGAAGGGGCCTTGCGGTTCGCCAAGGCCCACGGCTTCCCCGAGATGGACCTGATGACCGAGGAGTCGCGAAAGATCTGGCTCCGCTGGAAAGAGAAGCACAGCGAAGACTGGCTCTCGCAACCGGACGGACAGGTCGATCCGAAGGTTCTCGAGACGCTGAAGACCCGAATCCACGGCACGGTCCACGTCTCGGCGATGGACACTCATGGCGACCTGGGCTGCGTGACCTCGACCTCTGGCCTGGCGTTCAAGATCCCCGGTCGGATCGGCGATTCACCGATCCTCGGCGCGGGGCTTTATCTGGACAACACCGTCGGTTCGTGCGGGTCGACCGGCCTGGGCGAAGTGAATCTGCTCAACTGCTCGTCGTACCTGATCATCGAGGGGATTCGCCGAGGGGAGCACATCAAGGACGCGATGGTCAACGCCTGCAAGCGGATCATCGAGACGACCACCCGCGATCCGCGCTTCCGCAATGCCGAAGGCAAGCCCGCCTTCGGGGTCAATTTCTATGGGATGACCAAGGAAGGGGAAGTCGCCGGCGCTTGCATTGGCGGCGGCGGGACCTTCTCGATCCATGACGGCGACGGGATCAAACAGGTGGATTTCGCGGCCGTCCGGGCTTGAGCTTCGTGCCGGCTTCACTTGACCGGAATCAAAAACGATCCATCAGCGGCAACCAGGCCGCTGATGGATCGTTCTGGTTTGGCGAATGCGGACTCGACGGCGACTCAGTAGGAATCAGCGCTGATGATTTCGCCGCCGCTGCGGGTCGAGAGCGCCTGATAGACTCCGAAGGTTCCGGTGAGAGTGTAGAGGTTGGTCGTTGAACCGGACCAGGTCACACCGATCGGCGTATTGCTGCCGGCGGCGAACTGCCACGAACCGATCGTTTCCTTGAGGAACTTGACCGAGCCGTCGGCGAAGGCGAAGTTCGCTCCACCGGGGTGGAGGCTGGTCGCCGCCGAAGTCGCGACGTCGGAGTTGATGCCCTGTGTGGCATCACTCATGTTCATTTTCTTTTGGGGATTGATCGGGTACATGGTGGTGAACATGGTGTCGGAGTAGTTTCCCGACGCCCACCACTGCCACTGGTTCTGGTCACCGGCGGCCTCGAGTCCCAGGGCGTCCTCGCCGAGCATGATCGTGTTGCTGGTGCCGTCGAGGATGCTGGCGATTCTCACCGCGCTATAGAAGTAGAACATCCCGTTGGCCTGGGCAAGCTGTGAGGCGAAACCGGCGCTGGCGCAGTTCGGGTCGGAATAGCGGCCGGGCGAGAACCAGGTGCCCGAGTTCCCCTTGTAGCTGTTGTGGTACATCGTCGAGGAGTAGGAGACCGAACCATCCGAGCCGCCGGCCAGGATCGCGGGCGTCTGAACGGCCGAGTCGCTCGGGCACCAGAGCGTGCTGATCCCCATACCCAGGACTGTGGTGTTCTGCGGCGTGAAATAGTGAACGCTTGCATTGAACGCGTTATAGACGTTCGCCTGCTCGATATACGGAGTCAGCCGGAGCAGAATGCCATGCTCATGTCGGCCGTTGCAAGCCGCCGCGAGGGGGTCGCCGGGCGGGGGCATCTGGTACGAGCCCATCGGAAAAACGCCGTTCTGCGATTCATAATTGTGACAACCCAGCGCCAGTTGCTTCAAGTTGTTCACGCACTGGCTCCGACGAGCGGCCTCGCGGGCCGCCTGAACCGCCGGAAGCAACAACGCGATGAGCACGGCGATGATCGCAATCACCACCAACAACTCGATCAACGTGAACCCGCGTTCGATCCGGCTTCGTCCACTTCTCATCTTCTTCGATCTCCAGTCACCAAAGAAACCAGCAGAACCACGTATCACCAGCGACTCACGCGAGTCGGACCAGCACACGTTATTCAAGTCGATCCGGATCTTCGACCGGATCGAGATGGCATTAACCGTCCGAACAGGACGAATCAATGAGTCGAGAGACTGTCCG
>JAJYCH010000718.1 GCA_021778575.1 Planctomycetota bacterium | reverse complement strand
TGTCCTTGCCGGCACCGGCTACGGAATGAAACGTGACCTGGACTCCCTCGACGGGCTTTCCTTGCAAGAGAACCTGGCCAGTCGTCGAGTGGAGCGGCACGGTGGAACCGGTTCCGCCGCAGCCGGAGAATGTCGCCAACGCGAGCGCGGCAAGCGTCAATCCGACGGCACGGACGAAAGGGACTCGGGAAACCAGGGTTGCCATGATTTTCGGGCTCGCAATCAAGGGGAGAAATCAAGAGCAGCCCACGCCAGCCGGATTTGCTCCGGTTTCTGGCGAGGGCGCTGGAGAAGACGTCAGAGAGACAGGTGAATATCGATGCGATCAGAACGAATCGGACGAGAGAACCTCGCCGCCGTTGTAGCTGATCAGGGCGGTGAAGACCTTGGCGGCGGTCGTGGCTTTGATGAAGTGGACCGAGCCGTCGCCGAAGACGTGATTGGCACCGCCCGGGTGGAAGGCGTAGACCTCGTTGTTGCTGCTATAGTTGGTGTGCTGGTTGCTACCGTCGCCATCGGTGTAGAATTCGCTGCCGTAGTCGGCCCAGCCGGCTCCCGAGCCTTCGTTGCCCTGGGTCGGCGGAGTTCCGTTGCGATACCAGGGGTAGCTCACACCGTACTGCATCTGCTTGCCCTGGATGTAGAAATTCGGGCGACCGGCATCCTCGGAGAACATGATCGTGTTGGAGAGTCCGTCGGTGACCTCGGCGATTCGCCTGGCGATGTTTCCTTTGAGCATCCCCAGGACGGCCTGTCCGGCTGGGTGCGGGACATTGTTCAAGTCGAGCCAGCCGCTGTCGATCCCGTCATCCACGGCGTAGTCGCCGCAGGCGAAGTTCACCGTGTACGGGACCAGCGGCGGGCTGGTATAGGGCTCGATCCGGAACGTCCCAACCGATGGGCACAGCATGTAGTTCAACTGAGTGGCCGCGGCCGTGGTGTTCGAGAAGGTCGCGAAGTGAACCGCCAGGTTGTAGCTGTTGAAGACGTTGGTCTGCTCGGTGAACGGCAACAGGAGCGGCACCCAGGAGTGGATATCCAACGGGTTCGAGCAGATCTCGGTCATCTGGTTCGGACAGCCCGGCAAGTAGTTCGGGTTGGTCACCGGAAGCGTATTGGCACCGCCGAGAAGGTCATTCGAGGCAATCCATGCCGGAGGAAAGATCTGTCGCGTATTCTCGAAGTTGTGCGAGGCCAGGCCGATCTGCTTCAGGTTGTTCACGCACTGGGTCCGTCGGGCCGCCTCTCGGGCAGCTTGCACGGCCGGGAGCAACAGCGCGATCAGGACGGCGATGATCGCGATCACCACCAGGAGTTCGATCAGGGTAAAGCCCGGACGGAGCGATTGCGTGGAGGAGGATGTCTTGGTTGTCACGTTCGTTGGTCCTGAAACCTCGGGGATTCGCGATTTGCGGATGAGAACAGAAGTATTGATGTACTCGAACAGTTTGTGGATTCCGTGAATTCCCGGAAAAAGTTCGGCGGGAATCTCGAAGCGGTGCCTCGCGTCAGGGGGGCCGAGGCTTTATCCTCCGGAGTGGGGTCGGTGGTTCGCGATGGTGATTTCGAGAGAGGATGCTGTCATGCAGACAAGGATCGGTTCCCACGTTTGGTCCCTGACGATCGTTGTGACACTCTCGCTCTTTCCGCCCCATCGAGCGATCGCCGACGGCCGTTGCGAGGTCCGCCGAGACGGCGACCGCGCGACGATCTCCTGGCCGTGCGCGGCGGGTGAATCGGGACGGTTGACGCTCGACCTTCGCCAGAACGAGCGAATGCTGTTCGAGCGAATCGAGATCGTCGACGATCCGACCGGCAAGGCTAGCCTTCTGGCCGAGAAGGTCATCCCGGCCACTTATCTGGTCGTCGGCAGTCGCGAGAATCCGCCGCCGACCCCGCCGGAAATGAGCGTCTTCAACGTCTTCTTCGACAACCCGGCGAAGCGTCCGTTCGAGACGTATTCCTCGATGATCCAATCAAAAACCTTCCGGATCTTGAGCCAGGGTGAGCGAGCGTCGGTCGCTCTGGGACCCGTGTCTTTCGCCCGACGGGGAAGCTCGGGGGGATGGAATCGGTACTTCGGTGAACTGGTGGTGACGGTCTATGCCGGCTCGCGCTTGATCCAGGTCGAGACGGTGTTCACGATGACCGAAGATCGCCGGGCCTTCACCTACGACGCGGGCCTGGCGGGCGAATCGCTGGTCGGAAAAAGCGTGGCCTGGATGGACACGGAGGGAAAGTTCCGTCGCCAGACCCTGACGCTCGATGGTCGTGACACCCCCGAAGCAGTCCGTCACCGGACCATCGTGCTCGAAGGCGACGCCGGGTCGATCGCCTGCTTTCCGCCGCCGCATCAATACTTCTTCCCGAGGGACTGGACCGACAATCTCAAGACGGTCTGGCACGGCAAGGATCATCGGGCTTATCCCGGCGATATCCATGGTGTTCGGGCCTCGTCGGTTGGCTTCGGCATCCGTCAGCCCGAGACCGGTGGCGGCAATTACGTTCCCTGGTTCAATGCTCCGCCGGGAGCCGAGCAACGTCTGAGCGTGTTTTATCTGCTGAGCAAAGGGAAGGCCGAGGAGGCGCTCGGCGAAGTTCTCAAGTTCACCCACGGTGACAGGTTCCCCGAGCTTCCCGGTTACAAGACGTTGACCAGCCACTGGCACATGGCGTTCACCGTGGCGGCGATGAAGCAGAAGGCGAGCGGAGTCACCCCCCTGCCCGTTCCCGATCTGGTCCGCGTCTTCAAGGGGCTCGGCGTCGATGCCGTTCACGTCGCCGAGTTCCACGGCGATGGACACCCCGATGATCCCGGCCCGGTTCGTCTGGCCGAACTCGCCGCGATGTTCGAGGAATGCCGGCGGCTCTCCGACGACAAGCTTCTGATGATTCCGGGTGAGGAGGCGAACCTTTATCTCGGCCCTCGGAAACCCGGCCGGAACCCGGGGCACTGGCTCGAAATGTTCCCCAGGCCGGTTTACTGGACCATGAAGCGAGCCCCCAATCAGCCCTTCGTCGAGGTCGACCCGAAACTCGGCAACGTCTATCACGTCGGCGGGACCGAGGACATGTTCGAACTCCTCAAGCGTGAGAACGGTCTCGCCTGGACGGCTCATGGCCGGTTTTAGGCGTCGAACTTCGCGCCCGATCTGTGCAAGGGTGAGGATTTCTTCAAAGTGAACTCGTGGCTTGGCGCGGCTTG
>JAJYCH010000717.1 GCA_021778575.1 Planctomycetota bacterium | reverse complement strand
CCGAGCGAGAGGAAAGAGACTGTTGGGGGCTCTGATCGGCCAATTGTTGGCACCACCCCGCAATCCATCATGAGCCTCGATAAATAGCTTATCTTTGTGTCGCCAAACACATTCCCCTTCAGTCCCCCTTGTTACTCCTCATTGCCCGTTAGTTCGCCTCAATCGTGGGGAGAATTGAGGGAGATTGTTCGATCCACACTGACGCATTCTTTTAGAGATCGATCCTCTCGTCTAAATCCACTATTCTCAAAAACCAGGTGTCTATGCTGGGAAAACGAGAAAATCTTATTGGGTCTTACGGCAGAATTCCATTCTAATTAGGAGTTACGCGGTCATGAAAGGACGTACAGAGGATTGACGAGATAAGCCCGAATCGCTCCCCGGATAATTTTCGCCTTGGCCTCGTACCAACTGACCCCGGTGGCGTAAAAATGACGTTCCAACCGCAGGAATGCCCGGATTGCCATCCCAATATGGTTTCTCTGCGCACGACCGGATCGCGCCTGGCATCGTTCCACGCCGCAGCATTGCTTCAGACCCCGGTGGTAATTCTCGATCGCCCAGGTTCGCTCGGCCAGTTTCAATCGCGTCAATTCGTCCATCGCCAGGTCATCCGTCGCCCAATGTTCAGTGTCCCCGTCTTTGGAGACAATCCTGAAAACCCGGATCAGTCCGTAACCTTTCAAATGAACCACCGTCCCACCAGCCTCGATGGCCGTCTCGCCAACGGCCTTGCTTCCCTGCCGTTCGAGGTTGACTTGTCGATTGATCTTCAGCCGTGTCAACCATCGCCAGCCCAGGCTTCGGATCAGCTTGAGATTCTCCAGGCTGCTATACCAGCCGTCGAAAGCCACGCATTCCGGGGTGAATCCCCGCTCATTCGCGGTGATGAGCATCGCGCGAAAATGGTCGTTCTTCGTCAGCTTGTCTTTGCTCATGTCATAGATGCGATAGTCGCAAGGGACGTGGCGATCGCCATCGGTCCACAGCAGAGTGGTCAGGTTGATGCCTCGGACGACCGCGTGGTGCTTGCCGGACCAGTGCCGGGTGACCAGGTCGATCGACTTGGCATAGGGCTTATCGAGCGTCGAGTCGTCGAGTCGTCGAGGACCAGCATGCCGCCCTTGCGATGGACCATGGGCCGGGCTTCCTCCCAGAGGGCCTCGGGATCGGGTTCCAGGCGGATCAAAAGCCGAGTGAAGGCGTCATGGGCGGGAGAATCGGGGATCTCCGGTTGCACCTTGGCGGCCTCCGTGCAGGAAAACAGCTTGGGACTGGCGATGATGAAGTTGATGTAGTCGGTGGCAGTGCATTTCGGCGTTGGCGTGTACATGAAGGCCATCATGGGCCGCCGAGTCGATTGGCGCAACATGGACGTCCGATCATTACCGCGTAACTCCTACCATTGTTAGGGAAACCTGTCGGGCAGGTGTGCTTGAGGCCCGTCCTCTTGTCGCTGGTTGAGAAGTTGGTCACGTCGAAGACCTCTGAAGCTGGAAGAGAACGAGAAGCACTCGCACGACGGCTCACATTCGGGGAGTAAAACAGATGTGGATTTTTACCAAACACGGTTTCTTCAGTGCCGTGTGCGCCCGTCAGGGGAACGGAAAGCACGGCCAACCCGTCGATCCTGATCGCATCATGGTCTGGGGTAGGGTCCGAGGACATCTCGAAGCCCTGAAAATGCGGTTCCCCGATCTACTGGACAAGTGCGACATTCAGAAATCAGCCGGGACCGATTACGCCTACCGGCTTTTCATGCAAAAACCTGTATGGACCCAGGTGCTTGCGAGTCTGGCCGAGGACACCGACTACGACAATTTCAAATCGAAAGTCGCCGATCACCAGGGAGAAGCGGGAGCCGCCTACGAGCATTCGCAGCACGAAATCTGGTCGGTGATGCACAGGTTGCAGAAGTAGGGAAGAATACCCATGACTGACGACGACGACAAATCACTGACCCCGGCCCAGCAGAAATTCCAGGACGGTCTCGAAAACGACCTGGCGGGCAGTGGCTCGGAGTCGATGGTTTTCCGCCTCAAGCGGACCAAGAAGGCCAACCACACTTATCCGCTCAAGCTCACGCAGCAGCAACGGGAAACGCTGCTCGAATGCACCAACCTGAGCCGGAACTTGAAGAAGAAGATCAAGCAGACCGAGGAAGGTACGCAGATCGTCCCTGTTACCTGGAACGAACTGCACAAGCTCAACGATGAAACCGGCCTAGCCGCATACGATGCCCGAAGCCCGAACAAGAATCGCCTGATGGCTGTGATGAGCCGGGTGATCAAGTTCTTCGAGGAAGAATACGCCGATGGTTTTGGCCTCGTTGCTCCGACGAAACGCCCCGCCAGGACCGAACTGCTGTTCCAGTTCAAGATCACGCTGATCGACATCAAACCGGCGATCTGGCGGCGAATCCAGGTTCCCGACTGTACCCTGGTCGTTCTCCACGAATACATCCAGGCAGCGTTCGGCTGGGAGAATTACCATCTCCACCAGTTCGACATCGATGGCGTTCGGTACAGCGAACCGGACCCGAATGGTGACGATTTCGGAATGGACTTCGAGGACGAGACGGGCGTTCTCTTGAGCAAGTTGCTACCGAAGTCGAGTCGGAAGGCACGGTGGATTTACGAATACGACTTCGGCGACGGCTGGCGGCATGAGGTCTTGTTCGAGGGGTTCCCGCCCATCGAGCCGAAGGCGAAATCCCCGACCTGCCTTGAAGGAGAGCGAGCCTGCCCACCCGAAGATTGTGGTGGAACCTGGGGCTTCGCCAATTACCTTGCCGCCATTGCTGATCCCCGGCATGATCAACACGAGGAAATGAGAGGATGGCGGGGACCATTCGATCCTGAGGTGTTTGAAGCGAAGATGGCAACGAAGCAGATGAGAAAGGTGAAGTGAGCAGAAGGCAAGTTCACGGAGATGATTCGACATGCATCAATCCAAGACGAATCACGATTAGCCTGTTCATTCACGGCAAACTCACTCGTGATGGCAAGATGAGCGAGCCTGGTATTTACTGGACCATGGATAAGTGGCTGGAGTTGCAATAGAAAATCAAAAAGCATGAAAAAACGAGACTGTAGCAAAGAAAGTGGGCTGGTTGAAGTTTTTGCGCTCCTCGGCTCTAATATCTTAGCCTGTTTTCAGGCAAAAGGAGCCGACCATGGCAACTGGCGAGTATCTTCCAGACCGCACTGAAG
>JAJYCH010000716.1 GCA_021778575.1 Planctomycetota bacterium | reverse complement strand
GGTCGGCCGAGTCGCCCAGCAGGCGGAGAGTCACCTTGGGATCGGCATTCGAGACGACGATGGGCGCGTCGATCCGATCGCCGCTGTCCAGTTCCACCCCCTGGCCGGGGATGATCCGCGCGACCGGAACACCCGTGGCCACCACGGCTCCTTCCGCCCGGGCGGCGTCGCAGAGCAGGAACGAGACCATCCCCATTCCGCCGGTGACGTAACCCCACATCCCCGGCTCGCCGCCAAGCCGACCCGACGCATGATGGAAGTGGACCGAAGCCGTGCCCGGGTCGTGAGGGCTGGCGTTGGTCCCGATTACCCCTTGCCCCAGGTAGGCCATCTGAAGCCGTTCATCGTCGAGATAACGCTCGACGTACTCGACCATCGACCACTCGAACAGCATCTTCAGCGCTTCGTCGTCCCCGTTCAGGAGCGACTCGATCCGTTCGCGACTGGGCGCCGGGCCGACCCAGAGGTCCCCTTCGCCGGGCGGTCGGAGGGCATCGCGAAGCCGTCGCTTGACGTCATTCATCGCCCGCCAGCCCGACAGGTCGCCGGGGTTCAGCTTGCGGATCTCTTCCTCGCACTGGGCATCGTCCTCGCCCAGTTGGATGCTGGTTCCATCGTCGAACGGAACGAACATCCCCGCGCTGGCCGGAACCCATTTCAACCCCCGGCCGACAAGATCCAGCTCCTCGATCACCAACGGGTGCAACAGGCCGACCAGATAAGCGCAGGGCGAGACCTTGTACCCCGGCCAGACGGCTTCGAGAGTGCAAGCCCCGCCCACTCGCTGGCGCGACTCCAGGACCAGAACCCGCTTCCCCGCCCGGGCCAGATAAGCCGCGCAGGTCAAGCCGTTATGACCAGCCCCGACGACAATGACGTCCCAGGTTCGCTGGCTCAACTCCTGAACCGGCATCGGCAGACCGATCATTCCCAGCGAGTCGGCCGTTCGGGACTTCCCTTGCGCTTCCATCGATCAGTCATCCTTCATAATAAGACCGGGCGATCGATGTCGTATAAACGATCGAGTTCAGGCCGGGAAGGCTACGGGACGGATTTAACGATGACCGCCGATCGTTTTCTTTATTCCTGATCGAAGCCATGAGACGCAGGTCAGGAAATCGTCGGTCCAGTCGTCATTGGGCGCGCGCGGCACCGGCTGGAATTTCATCAAGAGCCGATTGTCTTCGGGACGCGGAATCAGCCAGTCCTCGAATGTGTAAAGGAAATGTTTCCAATCTTGAGTTGAGGCTTGCATTGAGACTGCAAGGATATCGAACTCCCGGAACCGATAGGGACGGGTTTCCTCTCCGTCCCGGCTCTTGCCACCTCGGGTTCGCTGGGTCTCGACGAGATACATCGCGGGCGAAAAGATTTTACTATTATCACTCGTGACCATTGGTTCGCCAGCCTTCGAGCGTTGCAACTTGACCTGAATCTTGATCGGTTCCCCTTCATCTTGAATCAAGAAGTCATAGGGTGGGTCTTTGGGAGTCGGTAATGCTTGCCATCCTTCCAGTCGACTGAGGACGTTGACCTCAAATGCTGATTCGGCTAAGACTCCCTTGAGTCCCCGGATCGTTAACGGCCCTGATCGATCGAGCGCTTCGAGAATCACTTCGGCAGAGGCTCCAATCCGTTCCTCGAATGAGTGAATCGGATAACGCTCGCGAATCTTCTTGAGCACCTCTTGCTGAACTTCCGGACGAAGCTTATCGAATATCGAGAAGAACCGTGACGTTTCATCCGGTCGATCTCGACTCAGTAAACTTGCCCGTTGATGAAGGTTCGCAACATCAAGGCGATGGACGAGGACGTGGCCGCCGATTTCAAAAGTTCGCAATCGGCCGACCCGGATCATCTTGGAGATCGCCTGGCGCGAAACTCCATGCTGCCGAGCAGCCTCCGCCTGGGAAATCCAATCCGACTTGTCGGCTTCAGGAGAATTGGTTGACAATGTCAACTCGTCCAAGTAAGATTCTATCGTGGTTCAGGTCGATCGAGCCATGACTGGCCAGTCCGGAGATCTCATGCCCAGCGAAACCAGTCCTAGCACTAGCACTGCCCAGGGTCGGTTGATTTTCCATGACCGGGGTCGGGTGGTGATTCCGGGGTTTTCGCCACTCTACAGCACGGACCTCGGCGATGCTTATCTAGCAGATTCTCTCGCTGTTCTCAAGGCATTGCCCGAGTCCAGTATCAACGCGGTCGTGACTTCGCCACCCTACGCCCTTCATTTCAAGAAGGAATATGGCAACGCGGACAAGGCCGATTATGTCGCCTGGTTTCTGGAATTCGCTCGGGAAATGTTTCGTGTACTGACTCCCGACGGCAGCCTGATCCTGAATATCGGAGGGAGTTATAACCCGGGGACACCGACTCGGTCGCTTTATCATTACAAGTTGCTGATTGAACTGGTCGACACCATTGGATTCTCGCTCGCTCAGGAGTGCTTCTGGTATAACCCGGCGAAGATGCCGGTGCCGGCGGAATGGGTCACCGTCCGTCGGATCAGGCTTCGGGATTCGGTCGAATATGTCTGGTGGCTTTCCAAGACCGCGTGGCCTAAAGCCAACAACCGGGCCGTTCTCCGCCCCTATAGTAAGGACATGGAACGCCTCAACAAGAAAGGCTTGAGTGCCAAGGTCCGCCCCTCGGGGCATAACATCAACGCGAGCTTCAGCGAGGTCGCCGCCGGAGGTTCGATTCCTCCCAACGTCATTGAGGACGAAATCGCTGGAGACATGCTCCGGCTCGGTAACAACTCGGCAAATGACATTTATACCCGTCGATGCAAAGAGGCCGGACGGAAAATCCACCCCGCTCGATTTCCCGCGGCGCTTCCCGAATTCTTCCTCAAACTTGTCACGGATGAGGGAGATTTGGTACTGGACCCGTTCGCCGGATCAAACACCACCGGAGCGGTGGCCGAGTCGCTTCATCTACGCTGGATCGCCGTTGATAACGTTCAGGAATACCTCGAAGCAAGCCGCTATCGATTCTTCTCCTGAATCGACGAAGACGGATTTAAGTCGACAATCCGGTCGACTCCATCGAGCGCGTGGTCCAGCGTTTGCAATGAAGGCTTTCGGACGGATCGGTAAACTTTCTGCGGTTCCGGCTTGCCGGGTCGCCCTTCAATCCGAGGAGACGAACGATGTCGCGACGACCAATCCAGTACTGGGTCATTCCCGCCGTGGCGGCCGTGGGGCTTGC
>JAJYCH010000715.1 GCA_021778575.1 Planctomycetota bacterium | reverse complement strand
CCAGTTCCGCGTCCAGAAACGGGGCTCGGACCTCCAGTCCACAGGCCATGCTGGCTCGGTCGACCTTCGCCAGGATGTCGTCGGGCAAGTAGGTTTCCTGGTAGAGCCGGAGCGATCGGGTCAGTCGGTCGCCGCCGATCGCCAGAGTCTGGACCCGGGCAAGATGTTCGGCCTCGACGTCGAGTCCAACCGACCGGTTCTCGATCGCGACGATCTCCGGGCCTGAGAACGAGCCCAGCCAGCGCTGATGAGCCAGCGGTGTCGACTCGTTCGCTCCCCGGAGGAACTGCTTGAGCTTGAAGTCGAGACTGAGATTCCCATGATTCACGGGTAAACGTTGGACGACCGAATTGACCAGGGAGCGTCCAAGTCGGGGCAGTCGCCGGTAAATTCCCGAGGCGCGTTCCGCCTCGAACGTGGGGTAGCCGGCCATCAGTTCATCGGCTCCATCCCCCCCCAGGGCGACGGTCACCTCCTCGCGAGCGAACCGACTGAGCAAATGGGTCGGCAAGATCGAGGCGTCGCCAAACGGTTCATCGAGCCAGCCGGCGACCTCGGGCAACAGTTCCATCACGGTCTCGGCCGAAAACGTCCGCTCGCGATGGTCGGTCCCCAGATGCCGGGCGACGGCTCGGGCGTGGCCGCTCTCATCGAAGCTTCGGTCGTCGAAACCGATCGAGTAGGTCCGGATATTCCGCGCCGGTTCGAGCTCGGTCAGGGCCGCCGCGACGCTGGAAGAGTCGACACCACCGGACAGAAAAACGCCGAGCGGAACATCGGACCGCCGGTGTCGACCGACCGCAGCGCGAAAGTCGTTCCAGAACCGTGCCGAGGCTTCCGGAAACGAGAGCGAGTCAGCCCGGGGCTCGGGAGATTCCCAGTAGCGCTCGATCGTCGAGACGCCCCGTTCGCGAACCAGGACGTGAGCCGGCGAGAGCTTGGTCATTCCCGACCAGATTGAATACGGATGGGGCAGATATTCATAAAAGAGGTAGCGGGAGAGCCCATCGAGATCGAGCCGACGAGGCATCTCGGGATGAGCCAGAAGCGCTTTCGGCTCCGAGCCGAACAGGAGAGTTCCGGCGCCGGTCTCGGCCAGAAAGAGCGGCTTCTGCCCCATCCGATCGCGAGCCAGGACCAGCCGCTGACGTGGAACATCCCAGATCGCCAGGGCAAACATCCCGTTCAGAAGACGGACGAAACCCGGCCCATGTTCCTCGTAAAGATGCACGAGGGTCTCGGTATCGCAACCGGTCCGGAAGACGTGGCCGCGTTCGATCAGCCCCGATCGGAGTTCGAGATCGTTGTAGATCTCGCCGTTGAACGTGACCCAGACCGACCCATCTTCGTTGCTCAGCGGAGCGGCGCCGCCTTCGACATCAATGATCGAGAGCCGTCGATGACCGAGCCCGACCGGTCCTTCGACGTAAAGTCCCGCGCCGTCGGGACCTCGATGGGCCAGAGTCGCCGTCATCCGGGCCAGCAAATCAGGATCGGCTCGCGTCCCCTCGCGATTCACGAAACCGGCGATGCCACACATGAGAGAAGGGTCGACGCTCCAGAAGTTCGTTCGAGGGGATCGAGGAGTCTAGACTAGTCGGTCAAAGACCAGCTTGCAACGGGGAGGATACGGCCGGTCAGGTGCCGTTGAGCCGCTTGATCCGGATGTTCCGGAACTGGACCAGGCTCGGGTTGCCGACGTACTTGCCGTTCTTGAAATCGCCATGATGCTGGAAGGCGATCTGTCCCTTCACAGGAATCCCCGGCAGTTCCGCGTTCTCGATCACCGTGATCCCGTTCAGGACCACGGTCAATCGGTCGCCAATCAAGGTGATCTCGAACGAGTTCCACTCGCCGACGGGGCGGTCGGCCTGATGTTTTGGAGTCACCCCCGCACGCACCGAGGCAGACATCGCCGGGTCGGTCCGATAGCCATAGACCTCGCCCGAACCGATCGGCCAGCACCAGATATTGACCTGACTTCGGCCGGTCTTCAGGTCGCGCAGGTAGACCCCGGAGTCACTATCGGGCAACGCCAACTTCAATTCCTTGCCGTGGATATCGCGAGCGTGCGAGCCATCCGGAAGAATGTACGGGATGTATTCGTTGATCCACGGTGTCGCCGTGATCCGCCAGTCGAGCTTGAGGATGAAGTCGCCGTACTCCTCGTTCGAGACCAGATCCTTGGCCCCTTTCGACTCGCTCCGGGCATCATAATCAATCACGCCGTCGATCACCTTCCAGTGACCGTTGTCCCCTTCGGGTACCTTCCAGCCAGTGAGGTCGACGCCGTTGAAGAGCGAGGTAAAACCTTCCTCGGTGCCGTCTCGGCTCGCCGATATTTGGCCTGGCTCGGCGGAGACGACGGAAAAAATGACCAGCAACACCACCGCCGAACGCCGGCCAAATTGCCGAGGGGTTCGGAGCTGACCTGGTTCAAGACCGGTCCGGTTTTCGGTCGGGGGGAAAGTCCACGGTCGATTCATGGAACTTCTCCATCAAGGACGTCGGAACCGCGAAAGCCCAGGCTATCTCGCCGGCACGAGCGGGTCAACCCGCGCAATTCCTGCGACCGGCGGCGATTTCGCTCTCGAACCGGCGTACACTTGGGACAAACGTCCTCTAGGGTGTCGACACGGGTTCAGTCGTCTGCTAGACTTGGCCATCCTGGATCGAGTGGGTCGAGTGGAAAACCGATCGCGCGATCGCGTCCGTCGAGGGGATCAAGCCATGCCGAGGGGACCCGCCGAGATCGTCTCCAGCTTGAAAGAGCTCTGCCAGACAAAAGGGCCCAGACTCAGCACCAGCCAGATCGTCACCTGGATCGACCGAAATGGTGGTTATGAGTCCGACTCCGAACTGATCGCCTTCGCCAAGAAGATGAAGGCGCGCCAGTTCGCTCGGATGTTGACGTTCGAGGACGAGGAGACGGGTCGGAGAATCAAGCGGCTCTGGAGTTTTCGCGATAGCTCGACCGGTCGCCGGGCTTACGCCGATATCTGCGACATGTCGCCCGAGAGCCGCAAACAGTTGATCGAGAAGTATGCTTACTTTCAGGATCAACTGCGCTCGGTCCGGCGGGCGATGTCCGACTACTTTGCCGGTCAGCAGTTCTTTGACTTCTACGTGGGGGAGACGGAACCGCCCCGTCGTCAATCCCTGGCGAGAATTGAAGGGAACCCGATCTCCGAAAGCTCGACTCACCCTTGACCGGAGCGGGGTGGGGTC
>JAJYCH010000714.1 GCA_021778575.1 Planctomycetota bacterium | reverse complement strand
CGTCATTGAGCGGACAGAAAGTCCCGTCACTGCGCAGCGAATTTCCAGCGAGGCGCGGTCAATCGCACCACCGCTGGGCAATTCTTGCAAGGAATGGGAAGTCAACGAAACATCTGTCCCCGGCCAACGGCCTCGAAGGCATTCCGGAGGTGCTCGATCGACGCGGGATGACGCCCTTCGGGCCAGACAATCGCGACGACGTCGAACCGACAGCGTTGTTCGAGCAGATGATGGCGCTTGAGGAAGTGCAGGGCGGCGAGCGTCAACCGGCGTTGCTTTTCCGGCGTCACGGCCTCGGCCGGGCTTCCCGCACGGCGCGACTTGACCTCGACGAAGACAAGGGTCTCACCGTCCCGGGCAATCAGATCGATTTCCCCTTCGCTGGTCCGGTAACCCCGAAGCAACACCTTCAGACCGGCCCGGCGCAAGAAACGGGCGGCCTCGCGTTCTCCTCGGTCACCGAGCCAGCGGTTCCAGAAGGCTCGAACAACCGAATTCATCACGAGGTCGCCTGAGAGAAGTTGTCGCGGAGGGTCTCACGATCCGGATCAGTTCCCCACGCCCAGCGATTTCTCGATCTCGCGAGCGTCGCTGCTCCAGCCGCCCGTGAGTCGGGAGGTTTGCGGCAGTTTCGACGAACTACCCGATGACGACTCGGACGAGACCTCGCGGTCGGCCCAGGCCGTGGGGTCGCCGGGCTTGGACTTGCTCGACGTCTCTTTGGAACCGGTCTGTGAACAGCCGACCGAGGCCAGGCACAAACTCGCGACGATCAGTCCAGCTTTGAGAAAGGGAAAGGGACGCTTCATGGCTCACCACCTCCTGTGAAGGCCAACGAATATCCGCAGTGGCCCGCAATCCTTTGCGAGTCCGATGGGTGCGCGCGTAGACTCCCGGGAGGATCTCCACCGGGATCTTGTCAGAACCGGGCCTGGCCGTCCAGACCGACTTTGCGATCCGTTCCGCGAATCCGCGAATCCCGCCGCGATTGTTCTCTGTCCGGAATTTGAAAGCAGGGCATGCCGCCTCGGCTGAATGGTCGAATGGATACAGGAGAATTGCGAAATCTGATAGGGTTTGTTCCGCGGACCCTACAATTGTCCGACCACTATGCACCTCCCGCGGGGTGTACCCGGATTTTCTGGGGGTTCTCTGTTCAGTCGGAGGGTGGGTCGAGTGCAACGAGCCCCACCACGCACTCATGGTGGGGCTCGCTTAGGCTCGACCCACCCTAGATATTTGGCTGCCGCCGCTTGAACGCGCTCCGGACTCCGACTTGGCTATCCCCAGAAAATCCGGGTACACCCCCTCACGCGAATGGTCCAGGGCTGATCTTGACCTGTGCGCCTGCACTGTTAGAATAAGTATCCTTCGGAGTCGAGTGGCCTCGATGTTACGGCTGTTCCGTTGTCGAGGAACCTTGTAAGCGTGCCGAATCCGGCCCGACGGATCGGGTGCCCTGCCTTCTCGCATCGAAGCCTTCCGGCCGCTTTCTCTTTCAATCGATCCCGGTCGGGATCGATTGAGCCACCCCCAGCCTGGCGAACTTCGGCTGCACAATGGGACGAGGGGCCTAGATCGCCCTTCGATACAAGACGCTACCGCCAATGGAAAATCTTCGCAACGTCCGAAATATCGGCATCTCGGCTCACATCGACTCCGGCAAGACCACGTTGACCGAGCGCGTGCTGTTCTACTCGGGCAAAGAGCACATCATCAAGGAGGTCAAGGGCGAAGGCGCCAAGATGGACCACATGGAGCTGGAGAAGGAGCGCGGCATCACGATCACGTCGGCCGCGACGACCGTCCAGTGGAAGAGTTCGCGTGACAAAGATGCCGAGCCGGTGAAGGTCAACATCATCGACACCCCGGGCCACGTCGACTTCACGGTCGAGGTCGAACGATCGCTCCGCGTCCTCGACGGCGCGGTTCTGGTCCTCTGCGCCGTGGCCGGTGTGCAGTCGCAGTCGATCACCGTCGACCGCCAGATGAAGCGGTACAAGGTCCCCCGGCTCGCGTTCATCAACAAGATGGACCGCACCGGAGCCAACCCGAACAACGTCATCGAGCAACTCGGCAGCAAGCTCGGCCTGACCACGGTACCGATCCAGATCCCGATGGGGGCCGAGATCAACTTCGCCGGGATCATCGACCTGATCAATCGCGAAGCGGTCTACTTCGATGGCGACAAGGGCCTGACCGTCCGCCGCGAGCCGATCCCCGCCGAATACGAAGAAGCGGCCGAGGAAGCCCGGCACACAATGCTCGAAGCGCTCTCGCTGGTCTCCGACAAGATCATGGAATTGCTCCTGGAAGAGCAAGAAGTTCCGATCGCGTTGATCCACGAAACGCTCCGAGAGGCGACCATCGCCCAGTCGATCTGTCCGGTCCTGGTGGGCTCGGCCTACAAGAACAAGGGCGTGCAGCTCTTGCTCGACGCCGTCAGCGCCTACCTGCCGAGCCCGCTCGACCGCGAGATTCACGCCAAGGACAACAGCGACGGAATGGCCGAAGTCCCGCTGACCGCCGACCCCAACGAACCGCTCGTCGCCATGGCGTTCAAGCTGGTCGAAGAGGCGTTCGGCCAGGTCACCTACATGCGGATCTACCAGGGAACGCTCCAGAAGGGGCAGTTCTACTGGAATTCGCGTCAACGGAAGAAGGCCCGGATCAGCCGGATCTTGCGGGTTCACGCCGATGAGAAGGAAGACATCGATTCGGCCAGCGCCGGCGACATCGTCGCCGTCATGGGGATCGAGTGCGCCACCGGTGACACGTATTGCGACGAAGGGACCAACTTCTCCCTCGAAAGCATTTACGCGGCCGAGCCGGTGATTGACCTGGCCGTCTCGCCCAACAAGCGCGGCGATCAAGACAAACTTTCGAAGGCCCTGAACCGATTCATGCGGGAAGACCCGACCTTCCGGGTCCACGTCGATAAAGAAACGTCCGAGACGATCATCTCGGGAATGGGCGAGCTTCACCTCGAAATCTATGTCGAGCGAATTCGCCGTGAGTACAAGGTCGATTGCACCGTCGGCATGCCCAAGGTGAGCTATCGCGAGGCCCCGACGAAGGTCACGCCTTACGATTACAAGCACCGCAAGCAGACCGGCGGCTCGGGTCAGTACGCCCACATCAAGGGTGTCCTCGAACCGATGCCGGAGGATTCGGCCGAGCAGTTCGTCTTCGAGAACGAGGTGACCGGCGGGCGAATTCCGGCCGAGTA
>JAJYCH010000028.1 GCA_021778575.1 Planctomycetota bacterium | reverse complement strand
ACGCAGGCCGAGCAGCGCGTCAGCCACCCTCTCGTCGTGAATATGCCAGTCCATGTCGATGACGAAGCGGTAGCGGCCGAGGGCGTCACCGATCGGGCGCGACTCACGCGACTATCTCTATCGACCGGGATTCGTCGGCCGAAATCAGACCCTGACGACCCTGGAACAGCACGTCCAGCGCGCCCTGGCCCGACCGGGACATTGCATCTTTCTTCGAGGCCGGAGCGGTGTGGGGAAGACCCGCTTCAGCATGGAGGCGGCCCGCCGGTTCGAACAGAGCGGCCTGACCGTCGTGACCGGAGAATGTCTACCGATCGGCGTCGACGGGGACGACGGTCCCTCGCTCCGGGCGTCGGCCCTCCATCCGTTCCGACCGTTCCTTCAGATGGTCGCCGATTGTTGCCTCGAAGGCGGCTGTCAGGCGGTCGAGCGGCTGCTCGGGTCCGACGGCGCGGTCCTTGTCGAATGCGAACCGTCGCTGGCGAACTTGCCGGGGCTGGCCGCCCTGCCCCCCTGTCCCGAGAACGATTCCGAAGGAGCCCTGCAATCACGCCTGGTCGAGGCATTGGGGGCGACCCTTGAAGCGTTCGCGAGCGGTTCTCCCGTAGTGGTTTTTATCGACGATCTTCAATGGGCCGACGCTCTCACGCTTCACTTTCTGGCTCTGTTTCACGTCGGAGTCTGGGATAGCCCGAACGTGGCGATCGTCGCGTCGTTTCGATCCGAGGAAAGCGATCAGGTCATCAAAGGGTATTTGCCTGTCTTTCAGGACGCGACCTTCATCGATCTCGGCCCGCTCGAAGAACCGAGCCTGGGGGCGATCGTCCGCGACATGCTCGGCTCGAACCAGGCCGACGACCGATTCGTCGCCCATCTCTCGCGGCGATCGAACGGCAACCCGTTCTTCGTCGCCGAATATCTCCGGGCTGCCGTCGCCGAGGGGCTGCTCACCCGCGATGAATCGGGCTGCTGGCGGCCGACGGTCGACCACTCGAACCTCGACGCCTCGGCTCTCGAAGCGGCGATCCCCCTGCCCGACTCGCTCCAGGAGCTGGTGGTCCGCCGGCTCTCGGGGCTTTCCGCCGACGCCCGGAAACTGCTCGACCTCGTCGCCACGGTGGGTCGGCAGGTCGAAGCCGAACTGATCGAGACGATTCAACTGCTCGATGAGTCGCGGATGATGGCCGCGATGGAGGCGTTGCTGGTCGCCCAGATCCTCGAAGAACGCCGGGCGGGACTGTATCGATTCACCCAGGACAAGCTCCGCGAGATCGCCTACGACCAGATTCCGACCGAGTCGCGGCGCGGTCTCCACCGGCTCGTCGCCCGGGAACTCGAAGCCCGGTTCAGCCGGGGAGAGGAGCAGTCGCGCCAGGCCGCCACTCTGGCCCACCACTGGTTTCGCTCGATCGGTGATCGGCGGACCGATCACGAGGCCGTCGAGCGTGCCATCCACCATCTCCAACGATCGACCCGGCAAGCCATGCATGCCGGTCTGCCCGGCGAGGCGGTCCATTTCGGCCGGTCCGCCGCGCGACTGCTGGGGATCGTCCTGCCCCAAAGTCCCGACGGCGTCCGCAACGCCTTGCAGACCCATCTTGCCCGGATCAAGGAACTCCTCGCCGATCGATCGCCCGGCGAACTCCTCGAACTACCGACATCGACCGACCCCGGCATCGACCGCTCGATCGAGCTTCTGGTCTCGATCCAGCCTCCGGCGTTCCTCAGCCATCAGCTCGAACTGTTTGCCCTGATGGCCTGCAAGAACCTGCTGGCGACGCTCGAAAACGGGTTAAACCGGCTCGCTCCATCGGTCTTCGTGCTCTATGCCCTGGTCGAACAGATCACCCTCGACCAGACCCGGACCGCTCGGGAATTCGCCGACCTGGCCGTCGATCTCGACCAGCGGACCGGCGCGACCCAGACGGCCGACGTCCTGTTCCTGAGAAGCTGGTTCGTCGGCCACTGGGTCGCCCCGTACCACGAACTCCTGGCCGATACCGATCGAGGGGCTCGGGCGGGACCGGGCACCGGCGAGATCCTTTATGGATGTTACAATCAGGGAGCCC
Source organism: Planctomycetota bacterium (assembly GCA_021778575.1). Lineage (GTDB taxonomy): Bacteria > Planctomycetota > Planctomycetia > Isosphaerales > Isosphaeraceae > Tundrisphaera. Next base: position 13,589 of record JAJYCH010000028.1, on the reverse strand, counting down.
ATGTCTATTTTCTGGCGGCTTCCGGCGAACGGCTCGATCGGGTGATCGACCAGGCCGACGAGCGGCTGGCCGTGGTGGGCCGTCGGGTGATCGTGGCCCGGTTTCACTGTGTTCTCGAACGCCAGGTCGCCAAGGCGCTGGCCGGTCGGACTGAATCGCCGACAAGCCTGTCCGACGACCAATTTGACGACTCGCGTGATCTGGCCTTTATCTGTCGGACCATGAATACCAGCCAGGTCGGCTTCTACCACGTCGCCCATCTCAAGCTGTTTTTCTACCACGGCGACTATGCCGAGGCGCTCCAATCGGCCAGCCTCGCCGAGACAGCGGCGGGGAACTTCGCCCGCCAGCCGGCCGAGGTCGACCTCGTCTTCTACCGGGCACTCGCGCTGACCGGCCAGGGGCTCGAGAATCTGCCGCTCGCCCGGATCGACGCCGACCGCCTGGCCCGCTGGAGAGCCGATTCCGAGGTCAACTTCGCTCACAAGGCACTCCTGGTCGAGGCTGAGATCGCGCGACTCGAACAGAGAGATGATGAGGCTCGAAGTCTCTACGAACAGGCCATCCAATCGGCCGAATCCGCGGGATTTCCCCACCACGCCGCCCTGGCTCGCGAGCTATTGGCTAGGCATCTGGTCAACCGGGGTGAGGACGCCAGCGAGGTCCTTGCCGCCGCGATCGACGGCTACCGGATTTGGGGCGCGACGACTTTGGCGGATCGGCTGGCGAACCTGGCGGGACCGCGTTCAATTGATTGACGCCGAATCTCGTGGGATTGTGTTGATCGAGGAACTTTTGATGCCCTTAAAAGAAATCTTGACCATGCGTTTGCCTCGGGTCCGGTTCACGATCGGTCGGCTGATGATGGTGGTCCTGATCGTGGGGACGTCGCTCTGGGTCTACGTGGAATACCGGGCGAGAGTCGCCTATCTCAATGCCAGGCTTACCCGCGAGCTCGCCGAGTTTGCGCTCAAGGAGTTCGACGAGGGGATCTACCTCCAGGATCGGGCAACAAGCACGGGCCGGCTCAGTCTCGTCCAGTCGGACCTCGAGCGGGCCAGGGAGCGGAAAGAAATCGACTCCATCCTGTCCTTCATCGACAAAGCACAGGCGAAATTCGACTTTGAGCAGGCGAAGACGCAGCTGGACATCCTGATGAAACCAACCAGGGGAAAAGCTCGCCAAAGACTCGTAAACGACGTCGAGAAGGCCCGAGCAAACGAGCAGGCCAAGCTCAAGGCCAGCCAGACCGCGCGATTGAACCAGTGGTGGTCGGGAACCGCGAAGTGAGTATCTGCCCGCCAGCGAGTCACGGTTTTGATGGTCGGGGGATGATTTGAATCATTTTCCCGATTGATAATCCGCCTCTTTTGACTATAACTGAGAAAGCGACCAGAAGTGGGCCGGCAGTAGCTGACCCTGGGCCTAGCCCCTGGCCGCAATTTTTCTTTCGAATTTCTCGGGTTCTGAGCCGATCTGATCGAGCCACGGAGACCTGACCATGCGCTGGCCTCGACCTCGGTTGACGATTGGCGGAATGATGATCCTGGTTCTGATCGTTGGACTGTCAATTTGGGGATATGACGAGGTTAAGCGCCGCCTGCAATGCTCCCCGAGTGAGGACCGAGCCTACGTCGCTTACAGATCAGCAACTCTACATGGAGAGACGGTCGATCTGCAAGCTCAGCTATACGAAGACCCGACTATGCGAAAAGATTTGCGCGACTCCGTCAAGCCGGCTGCGATCCTTTTGTATCAATCAAAGCGAGACCTGGAACTATTGACCTGGCGAAGCAAGATAAGAGCCCAGGGGCGACTCATCAAGGAGATCTTCGATCCGAAGGCCGAGGCGCGGGCGGCTGAGGAATTTGCGACCAAATACGTGGAAGATTGTATCGCCGAGCAGCGGGCCGAAGTTATGTCTGAACAGCTCAAATCTCGATCAGAGCAGGACCGCCTCTGGCAGGAGTGGCAGCGCGAGCGGACCCGGCGAATCTGGTGGGGCCGTTGATCCGACCTGAAAGCTCCGTCCACCGGAGCCTGGGCGATAACGAAGGCTCCCGAGCAATTCCTCTGGTGGGTGGATGGTTCGACCGGATAAACTGGTGGTCCGCTCCTCAACGGGCGGCCAGGGGTTTGGTCCGGGCATTGGGGTTCTTCAACTAGACGGTCTTTCATGGATATCGCGAAGCTAGCACTCGAAGACGGGACGGTCTTCACGGGCCGGGCGTTTGGGGCACGGGGAGAGGTCGATGGCGAGGTCGTCTTTAACACGAGCATGACCGGCTATCAGGAAATCCTTACCGACCCGTCGTATCATGGCCAGATCGTCGCCATGACCTACCCGATGATTGGTAACTATGGCGTGAATACCGAGGACGCCGAAAGCGCCCGTCCCTGGGTTCGGGCGTTCGTCGTCCGCGAACTGAGCCGGATCGCCAGCAATCACCGCTCGGGGGCGACGCTTGACGCCTACCTGGCCGAAAATGGCGTTCTCGGGATCGAAGGGATCGACACCCGGGCCCTGGTCCGCCTGACCCGTGAACGCGGGGCCTTGAAAGGGATCGTCTCGACGATCGAACTGAACGACACCCGACTGGTCCAGAAAGCCAAGGCCAGCCCGGGCCTGATCGGTCGCGACCTCACCGCCGAGGTCATGGGCGAAGGGGCGGTAAGCTGGGAACCCGGCTTCATCGGCGGATTTGGCCTCGAAGATCACGGGACCGCCAAGCCTGGCGAAAAACGCCCGCATGTCGTGGCTCTCGACTTCGGGATGAAGTGGAACATCCCCCGGCACCTGGTCGAATCAGGCTGCCGGGTGACCGTGGTTCCCGGCTCGACCCCGGCCGAGGGCATCCTCGAACATCGCCCCGATGGCATCTTCCTCTCAAATGGCCCGGGCGACCCCGCCGCGCTCAGTGGAGCGACCGCGACCGTCCGGACGCTGATCAAGGACGCCGCCGAATCGAAGGGAATCCCGATTTTCGGGATCTGCCTGGGGCACCAGTTGCTCGGCCAGGCGTTCGGCGGCCGGACGTTCAAGCTCAAGTTCGGCCACCGAGGGGCAAATCACCCGGTCCGGAACGAGCGGACGGGGAAGGTCGAGATCACGACCCAGAACCACGGCTTCGCGGTCGACCCGGCCAGCCTGCCGGCCGACGTCACCGCCAGTCACGTCAACCTGAACGACCAGACTCTCGAAGGTCTCAGACATTCGCGCCTACCCGTCTTCGGAGTCCAGTACCATCCCGAAGCGTCGGCCGGCCCTCACGACAGCGGCTACCTGTTCGCCGAATTCCGCAAGGAGATCGGCTGAAGTCGCCAAAGCTGTCGACTCATCGTGGAACCTGGAAATTCGATCGCCCAGGCCGATTGACGGACCTGGAGAAGATCGGTAACTTGGTCTTTGCATTGCAAAGGCCGTTCGTTGGAATCGGAGATGTCGCGCCGTGCCATCGACCTGCGTCGTGGGGCTTCAGTGGGGCGATGAGGCCAAAGGGAAGATCGTGGACTGGCTTTGCGACCGGCACGACGTTGTCGTCCGGTATCAAGGCGGGGCGAATGCCGGTCATACGGTGGTCGCCAACGGGATCACGTACAAGCTCTCGCTCGTCCCGACCGGATTGCTCCGTCCCGAGATCGACTGTGTGATCGGCAACGGCGTGGTGATTCACCCGCCCGCCCTGCTGAAGGAAATCGAGACCCTGACCGCCCAGGGGGTCAAGGCCGAGGGGCGGCTGTTCATCAGCGATCGGGCCCACGTGATCCTGCCCTATCATCTCGAAGAGGAGCGGCTGACCGAGGAATCGGTCTCCAGCGCCGACCATCTGGGAACGACCCGGCGGGGGATCGGCCCGTGCTATCGCGACAAGGTCGGCCGGGTCCACGGGGTCCGCGTCGGCGACCTTTACCACCCGACCCGGTTCGCCGAACACCTGGGCCGGATCGTTGCCTACAAGAACCGGCTCCTGGCCGCGATGTTGCCCGACTTCACGCCGATCGACGCCGGCGAGGTCACTCGCGACTATCTCGGATATGCCGACCGGCTCAAGCCTTACGTCAAGGACACGACAGCCTGGATGCATGAGGCTCTCGGTCAGGGCAAGCGGCTCCTGTTCGAAGGGGCTCAGGGAAGTTTGCTCGACGTCGACCACGGCACTTATCCTTATGTGACCAGCTCGAACAGTAGCGCCGCGGGGATCGCGGCGGGCTCGGGCGTGCCGACCCGACACATCGACCGCTGGCTGGGGATCGTCAAGGCTTATACGACTCGGGTCGGCGGCGGGCCGTTTCCGACCGAGCTGGATAACGAGATCGGCGAGCGAATCCGCCGGATCGGCCGCGAGTACGGGACCGTCACCGGTCGGCCCAGAAGGTGCGGGTGGTTCGATGCCGTGGCGGTGCGGCACTCGGCCCGGGTCAGCGGTTCGACCGAGATCGCGGTGATGCTCCTGGACGTCCTGAGTGGGCTTGAGGAGCTGCAAGTCGCGGTTGCGTATGTGGATGAGGAAGGGCGGCGGGTCGAGAACTTCCCCAGTCACCTGGCCGACCTCGAACGCTGCCAGCCGGTCTTCGAGACCTTGCCGGGCTGGTCGGAGGATATCACGGCGGCCCGGACCTGGGACGACCTGCCAAAGGCGGCCCGCGACTATGTCCAGTTCCTCGAAAGCCAGATCAAGGTGCCGATCGCGATCGTCTCGGTCGGCCCCGACCGGACCCAGACCATCTCCAGACCCCGAGCTTGACGTACAACGAGCGGAGTCCCGAGGATGACATCAACCGTCAGTCAGGCGAATCCGGCGACCTCTCTCGCCGGTCCGCCGATCGGCCCCGAGGGATTGGCCCGGCTCGAACCGTTCGGGCTCCGGCCCGACCAACTGCCCCGGCACGTCGCCATCATCATGGATGGCAACGGCCGCTGGGCCCAGAACCGAGGCCAGCCCCGGATCTTCGGCCACCGTCAGGGGATTCGTTCGGTCCGGTCGGTCGTCGAGGAAGGCTGCCGGATCGGTCTCGATCAGCTCACCCTTTACTGCCTGTCAGTCGAGAACTGGAAGCGGCCGGCCCGCGAACTGAAGTTCCTCCTGCGGCTCCTCCGCCACTTCCTGGCGGTGGAATTGGAGGAACTGATGGAGCAAAAGGTCCGCTTGACCATGATCGGCCGACGTGACGGTCTGCCGACCGATGTCCTCCGACAGCTCGACCGGACCATCGAGGCGACCAGCGAAAATTCCGGGATGACGCTCTGCCTGGCCATCAACTATGGCGGTCGGACCGAGATCGTCGACGCGGCCCGGAAGCTGGCCGAAGACATCAAGACCGGCAAGCTCGAACCCGAGGGTGTGGACGAGGCAGCCTTCGCCGGTTATCTTTCGACGAGCGGAATGCCCGACCCCGATCTCCTGATCCGGACGGCCGGAGAGATGCGCGTGAGCAACTTTCTGCTCTGGCAAATCTCCTACGCCGAACTCTGGGTGACGCAGACCCTCTGGCCCGACTTCCGGGGGGACCACCTGCTCGAAGCCTGCGTGGCCTATTCGAGCCGGCGGCGGAAGTTCGGCGGACTGATCGACCCGGTCGCCTGATTGTTCCGGAGCGGGATCTCAAATTCTCCCCCCCCCCTTTTTTCGTCGAGGCGTCCACGATCCATGCTTGGAACCCGCCTGGCGACCGGCCTGACGTTGGTCGTCGTCTTGCTTGCGATCCTGATCTTTGATGAGCGGCTCGCCCCCTGGTTTCCACTCTGGTTCGTGACCTCGCTGGTGGTCATGGTTCTCTGCGCGCTGGAGCTATCCGCGCTGCTCGAAGCCACGACCGCCAGGCCGTCGGGGAATACGGTCCTCGGCGGGACGATCGCCCTGGTCCTGGCCAACTGGGCCCCGCATGTTGTCCGGCAGATGTCCATCGACCCCGGTCGGATTGTCCCGCCCACCTACGACCCGGCCGCGACCATTGATGTGATGGCCTGGCCGCTCTGGACGTTCGTGGCGATCTTGATGGCGGCGTTTCTGTCGCAGAGTCTCCAGTTCCGCAAGCCCGGCCAGACGATGGCGACCATCGCCGGAACGGTCCTGGCGGTCGCTTACGTCGGGCTCCTCGGCAGCTTCATGATCCAGATGCGCTGGTTTGATGGTCCGTACCACGGCTTGATCCCACTGGCCTCGCTGGTGGCCGTGGCCAAGGGTTCGGACATCGGCGCCTACACGATGGGCCGGATCGCCGGACGGAACAAGCTCTGGCCACGGCTCAGCCCCAACAAGACCATCGAAGGGGCAATCGGCGGGCTGGTCTTCGGCGTCATTGGTTCGCTGGCCGTCACGGCGATTTCGCGATTCGCGCTCCATGCGCCCTGCCTGGACTGGATGGCCACGATCGGTTTCGGCCTGGTCGTCGCCCCCGCCGCTCAGCTTGGCGACCTGATGGAGTCGATGATCAAACGCGACTGCGCGGTCAAGGATGCCTCGGCCGCCGTTCCCGGCTTCGGCGGCGTTCTCGACGTCCTCGACTCGCTCCTCTTCGCCGCCCCGGTTGCTTATGGATACTGGGTCTTCTTTGGACCTTGAATCAACGCCTGCACGAGTCTTTGGATCAAAACGCGAGCCGACCATGACCTGATCAAGTCATGGCCGGCTCGAATGTTTCCCTTCCCGACGGATCAGCCAAACTCAGGGACAGGTCATGCAGCTCGGCACGGTGACGGGAACCATCGTGCACTGCTGAACGGCCATGGTCCGGGCCACGGTCCTCGGAACGACCCGGTTGACCGTCACGGGAACCTGCTCGGCGACCGTCACCGGAACCTGACGACTGGCGGTCTCGGCGACCATTCGGCAGGTCGTCACCGGCACGTTCTCGACCCGTTCCTCGGCCACCATCTGGGTGGTCGTGACCGGCGTGGTCTCGACCTTCTCCTCGTTGACGATCTGGCAGGTCCGAATCTTGTACGGTTCGACCCGCTCCTCGGCCACCATCTGGCAGGTCGTCACCGGAATCCGCTCGACCTTCTCTTCCTCGATGATCTGGCAGGTCCGGACCTGGTACGGCTCGATCCGTTCCTCGGCCACCATCTGGCAGGTCGTCACCGGAATCCGTTCGATTTTCTCTTCATCAACATACTGGCAGGTCCGAACCTGATACGGCTCGATCCGTTCCTCGGTGACCATCTGGCAGGTCGTCACGGGGATCTTCTCGACCATCTCCTCGGCGACCATCTGGCACGACTGGACGGCGACCTGACGATAAGCCGTCTCGGCCACGTAGCGGGTCTGGGTGACTTGCTCGACAACCGGTTTCGAGACGAAGACCCGCTCCCGGACGGTCCGAGGGGCACGCTGGATGGCGACCGTCGCAAACGCCTTTTTCTTGTGGAAGCAGCCGGTCTTGACCGGCTCGCAACCGCACTCCTCGACCGGAACCCGGACCCGCCGCTCGACGATCGGACCGGGAACGGTGGTGAACTGAGTCTCGTACCGCCCGCACTCGCGGACCACCTCGGTCACCGTCGTCACCGGCTTGCGGACGGTGTACGGCTGGGTGACCATCTGGGTCGTCGTGACCGGTTTCATCACCGTGTACCGACGCTCGCGGATCGAGGTCTGATAAACCGGCTTCATCACGTTGTAGCGGCGTTCGCGGGTCTCGTTGACGTAAACCGGCTTTCTCACGGTGTAACGATTGATCCGGTCCGAGGTCTGGTAGACCGGCTTCATCACCGTATACTTACGCTCACGCATCTCGGTGGCGTAGACCGGTCGCGACACCTTGTACCGACGCTCGCGATCGACCGTCGTGTAGAGCGGCTTCATCACCGTATACTTGCGCTCGCGTACTTCATCAGTGTAGACCGGTCGAGCCACGGTGTAATGCCGTTCGAGCATCGAAGTCTGCGTGACCGGCTTCATCACCGTGTACTTGCGCTGGACGTAAGAGGTTTCTGAAACCGGCTTCATGACCGTATATTGTTCGGTCTTCAAGACGGTTCGGTACTGCGTCTCCATGGCGGTGAACGACTGATTCTCATAGACCGTTTCGTAGACGGTTTGGTTGACGGTCTGGCACTGCGGCGCCAGGACGACGGTGCTGGTCTGGACCACGGCCGCCGGTGCGCAGCGATGGCACGCACCACCGCCATAAGTGGCCCAGCTCGGACCAGCCCACCCCAGGATCGCCAGCAGAGCGCCCGGAAGGAGGCGACATCCACTCATGTACCTTGACATGCGAAGCTCCTCGAAAGCAAAACGGGCGTCCCTGGTGCGTTTGTCAAAGGGTGTTCAGCAAAAAGGCCCGGAGGAGATCCATGCCTCGTCCTTGAGTCCTCCCCCGTCCCGTGGGGCAATCGACCGGACGTCCAGGCTCGCCGCATCCCGGATCGGAGCGGCGAATTGTGCGTCCACTACGACTATAACATGGGTAAATCAGGAAATTCGGTAAAGGACCGATTTTTCCTGATCCTGGCCCAACTCGCCAGCCGATGGAGATCAGTTGATCGCCATCCGACCCTCAAATGGACCCAAGGCAAAGTGTATGCCACGACCGCGCGGGGACGACCGATCCATCGTCGTAAACTGTTCGGCCGAATTGAGAAAGATTCAAGTTCGATCGTCCGGAAACCGGGATCAGGACCCATCAACTCTTTGTAAAATTGACAACATCCTGGTCCTTTCGACCGGACCGACCCGCCCAACCATTCATGACGGCGTAGACGGGCAAACCGGTCAGGATACTGAGAACCGAAAAACTGGCGATCCAGGGGGTTTCATAGAAGACAGCGACGACCAGAGCAGTTGTGGGGACCAGGTAAAACGCGGGGACCCACGGGTAGCCGGGGACCCGAAACGGTCGAGGAAGATCAGGCTGGCGGACCCGAAGAACATAGACCGCCCCGACCGAGAGCAGCGAAGCGATCGCCAGGCCAACCCCTGAATAAAGCACGATCGCCTGAAACGAGCCGGTCCAGAGCAGGACCAACCCCCAGCCTGCCTGGAGCGCCGTGGCCACCACCGGCGTCCCGGTCCGGGACGAGAGCCGACCGGCAACCGCCGGGAACTGCCCCGCCCGGGCCATCGCGAACGTGACTCGTGGCCCCGTCAGGAGATACGCCGAGAGCGTCGAGAGCAAGATCAGGCCCACGCCGACCGAAACCCGGTTCGACCAGACCGGCCCGAACAGCCGGGTCGCCGCCAGCTCGGCAATCGGCTCGACCACGTCGGCCGGCCCCTGGTCCGCCAGGGCCTGGATCTCACCGGCCGGTAACGCCAGCGCGAAGACCAGATTTAATGCCAGATAAAGCGTCGTGACCAGTAGCGTTCCGGCCAGGATCGCCCGGGGAAGCCGCCGGGTCGCGTCGCCAATCTCGCCGGCCAGGTACGACGCCGCATTCCACCCGGTATAAGCGTAGGAAATATAAACCATCGCGAAAACCATGCCCAGGACCAGCGAGCCGCTCAATGGTGGCCGATCCGCCAGGTTCGCGAAGTGGCCCCGCCCCAGGATCAGCCCGGCGACCACGAACGCCATCAGAAACAACAGTTCGAGGACCGTCACCGCCCCCTGAAGCTGCATCGATCGGCCCCGCCCCGAGGAGTGAATCAAGGCGAAGATCACGATGGTCAGCGTTCCCAGCAAAGGCCGGATCGGAGCCAGTAATTCGGGCGCAATGTCCAGAGGTCCCAGGAGATACGTCCAGGACGCCGACGCCGCGACCGCGATCGGCGCCGAGAACCCGAACTGGAACGAGACCCAGCCGGCCAGAAACGCCGGCAACCGCCCGTAGGCTTCGAGAAAGATCACATACTCGCCGCCCGACCGGGGCAACGCCGCTGACAGCTCGGCCAGAGTCAAAGCTCCGCAAAGCGCCACAGCCCCGCCAAACACCCAGAGCACCAGCATGAGCTGATTACTGCCCAGCTTCGCGACCGTGTAGCCCGACGTGGTCAGGATACCGACGCCGATCATGCTGGAGACGATTACGAAGGTGGCGGTGGCCAGGCCGAAACCGGCGGGAGGCTCCACGGTCGGGGACGGAACGACGTCGAGAGAAGCCGGCTCGACGTCGGCCATTTTAAGCTTAACCTTTCGCGATCAGAGGGAGGTCGGGCCATCGGTGGTTGGTCGTTCCAGGCTCGGGATGGGCACCGGCGGTGGTGGCGGCTGGTCCGACGGAGTGGTTTTCGGGGCCGGGCCGGGGTCGATTTCGCCCGACTGGCCGGCGGGCGAGGTGGTGGTTGCCGGGGGAGGAGGCAGAGGCGGCGCGACCGGGCTGGTGGTGACTCGCGACTCGCGGACCTCGCCCGGTTTGGGGAGCTTCTGGAGGGCCAGAGACGCGGCGTCGCGGACTTCGCGGTGCCACTTCTCGGTGATCACGGCGCGTTCCAGGGCGACCGCTCCGCGTTCGTCGCCGATCTCGCCCAGAGCCCAGGCGGCGGCGACCCGGACTTCCTTGTCGAAGTCATGTTCGAGCCGTTCGTTCAGAGCCGGGACCGCTCGGGGATCACCCATCCGGCCCAGCGTCAGCGCGCCATCGCGGCGGCTGCTGGCGTGAAAGCTCTTGAGCCGACCCAGAGCATCCATGAATGGGTCGAAAACCGGCGGTGGCGGGGGCGGACCCGGAACCATCGGCGGACCCGGAACCATCGGCGGGCCGATCGGAGCCCCGCCACCAAAGACGAAATTCAGCGCCGGGAGACCGACGAATCCGGAAATCAGCGGCGGCGCGACGATCACCGGTTCCACGTAGCGCGGACCACCGTAAAACCGCGGCACTCCACCTCGGAACGGGACCATTCCCGGCCGACCGAACGGGGCGGTTTGCATCCGGGTATCGCGGATGATGGTGCCGCCGGGCCGCTTGACCTCAACCTGGCGATCGATGTAGCCCGGACCGCGCTGGACCGTGATATCGCGCTCGATCGTCCGGCCTCTGGGTCCGGTGAGCTTGGTCTCGCGCTTCTCCTCGACTACCTGGCCGACCGCCAGGGGTCCGCAGAGACCGAGACCGAGAAGCCCCACGGTCAGACTCGACTTCCATCCGATCGTCATCGCCCGTCCTCCTTGAGCGTCCCGGTCGAACCGGGCCGACAGCCTCCTGGCCCACGCCTTGATGCTCGTTCCGGCCCGCGAATGATAGTGAACGGTCTCATTTTGTGAAGAGCAAAGCGGTTGAATCATGAAGGAGATTGAGAAGATGTCTGACAACTGTAGGGTCCGCTGTGCGGACCGTGGTTTCGATCGACAAATCTCGAACGTCGGGTCCTCGAACTGTGGTCGGGCGAAGGCCGCGACCACGGTCCGCACAGCGGACCCTACCAGACTTTGCAATCCTTCTGGTTGAATCATCACGGTTGCCCCCCTCTTTCATTCGCCAGCCTTCCCAACGCTCGAAACTTTCCTCACCACTCCAAACCGCACAAACTAGCCCCCTCGGTGGCTTCGTTCCTCGCCACGCAGAATTCATCGGCACAATCGGATCTTTGACCCGGCAAAATCTGGCCACGTTCGATCGAAAATCCTGGTGAAATCGCGAAGGATCACCGACAGCCAACCGCAAACTCAGCCCCAACACCCCAGTTTATCTTGATCTCATTTTTGCAGCGCGCGCGGGTCCCGGTCGGGGCATCGCGAGCCTTTCGGATCGATTTTCTCTGATGTTTCTTCCGACTTCCGGCGCTTATGCGCGGAGCCGTTCGACCTTCTTCCGGCGGGTCTGGCGCTGGGCCTCGGCTTTGCGGAATTTCTTTTCCTGGCGCTTCGCGACAATCTGGGGGATATCGGCGACTTTATCCGGCTCGGGAAACTCGTCGGGTTCGAGGTCGAACGGCGGTCGGATCATCTCGGGCGTCCAGTTGGCGGCGGCGATCTCGTCGGGCGATTTCGGGACGTCCTTCAAGTCCGGTTCGGGGTTCAGCTTCCAGCTTGGTTTGAGGCTCGGGTCGGGAACTCGGTAGGGGGACGGGGTATTGATCTGGGTGAGATACCATTTCATCTTGTTATGAAGATCGGCTTCATAGCGGCGGAGCCGGCGGAGTTCGGGGTCTCCCTCGTTGGTCAGGTCGACCGAGGTCAGAGTCCGCTGAACTTCGTCGATATCGGCGACGATCTCGCGGCGCTCCTTGAGCGCGGCGATCTCTCGGCGGGCGATCCGGGCCGGGTCGTTGTCCGGGTCGAGCACTTTCCCCTCGAAATCGAGCGAAGCCCCCGGTTTTCGGCCGGGACGGAACGGGTGCGGCGTGGCCAGAAGGTCGAAGGCCAGCTTCGACTGATCGTCGGTCCAGCCTTCAGGTTGCGTATCGGCCGAGTGGGCGAGCATCGCCCAGCGGACCATCAGCCACTCGCAGCCTTGCGGCGTCGACCGCAGCGCCTGGACGGTGGCGCACGGGTCCTTGGCGAGCGATCGGCCGAGCACCTCCGCCTCCATCCGCCGGTCATCGTCCCAGGTCAGCTCGGCCCGGAGCGCCATCTTGTCGCGAGCCCGCCGCTCGATTCGCTGACAGCGCTCGATCTTGATCGAGGCGAGCGCGGCCTGATCAACCATCCAGACATGAACCTCGTTCTGCGGCTTGAGCGTGTCAAAGAACTCGCCCGACCGCTGCTGGATCAACTCCAGGCTCTCGGCGACCACGACCGACGCGCAAAGCCCATGTTTCAAGGCATTCGCCCGCGACCGCTCCTTGCCCTCGGCCGTTTTCGGCCCCGACGATTTCAAAGCATTGAGCCGATTCGCCTGAATCCGCGCTTCCGACACGATCATGACCATCCCCCGTCTACATGACAAAAATTGGTGCGGAAAAGACCGACATCGATAGAGATATTCTCTTGCCGGGAGGGTCGATAAGTCGGGTTTTTGGAAACGGTCGGGACGATCGAGTCGAGTGCGCTGCGCGGACCGTGGTTTCGATCCACAAATATCGAACGTCTGGTTGGTGATCCATGGTCGGGCGAAGGCCGAAACCACGGTCCGCAGAGCGGACCCGACCAGACCTTGCAATCCACCTACCCACCTGCTTCACCCGCTTGACCGGAGGGAGTTGTCCAGCATAAGTTAGAGGTAACGATCATCGTGCCGAAATCTCGCCCCGATCGTCCTACCGTCTGGTTCGTATCGATCCGTTTGTCTATTGGGGGCGACACGCCTCGGAGATCCGCCCGCCCTGTCCGGGCCGAGCGTCGACGATGGCCGCCGCTGGTCCGATTTCTCGTTCGTGAGGGAGAGACCCGATGAGCCAGTTTGTGACCGGAACTTGCCGCTCTGCCGGTGGTTGGGCCGGGTTGGTCGTCCTCCTGGGCGTGATGGGCGCGAGTTCAACCGCGACGCAGGCCGGCGACGTCGAGTTCAACCGCGATATCCGGCCGATCCTTCGTGAGACGTGCTTTCGCTGTCACGGCCCCGATAGCGGCTCGCGCAAGGCCGACCTCCGGCTCGATCGCCGCGACGACGCCATCAAGTCCGGCGCGATCGTCCCGGGCAAGCTCGACGAGAGTGAACTGATCAACCGGATCTTGTCCGACGACCCCGAAGAGGTGATGCCGCCCCCCACCGCTCACAAGGAGCTCGACGCCCGGCAAAAGGAGCTGCTCAAGAAGTGGGTCGCCGG
>JAJYCH010000713.1 GCA_021778575.1 Planctomycetota bacterium | reverse complement strand
GTCGTCGGCCTCGCTGGCCGGCCATCTCGTCGCGCACCTGACCTCGCCCAGCCAGGCGGCGATCCGGGCCGAGATGGAGGCCCAACTGGGCCAGGCGATCGACAGTCTCGACCCGATCGACCGCGAGGTCCTGGTCCTCCGCCACTTCGAGGAGCTGACCAACGGAGAGGTCGCCCAGGTCCTCGGCCTTCAGGTCAAGGCCGCCAGCATCCGCTACGTCCGGGCGATCGCCCGGTTGAAGACAATCCTCGACCGGTTCCCCGGCTTCACCGACGGCATGGGGTGATTGATTGCACGGGTCGAGATGTTATTCTGGAGGCGTGTCGCCATGGTTTCCACGAGCTGGGGTGAGACCGGGAACATGCCTGACATCGTTGGCGATCCGGCGCTCGATGATCGCGACCCGTTCGAAGCTCTCGCCGATGAGTTCATCGCCCGTCGCCGGAAAGGGGAAACCCCGAGCCTGGACGAATACGCCGCTCGGCTCCCCGAACGCGCCGAGGAAATCCGCGAGCTGTTCCCGGCGATCGCGGCGATGGAGCGCTGGAAGCCTCGGCCGAACATCCCTCGACAGCGCCCTTGCGGTGGTCCGATCCGGGAACGGCTGGGCGAATATCGGTTGATCCGCGAGATCGGCCGGGGCGGCATGGGAATCGTTTACGAGGCCGATCAGCCCTCGCTGAGCCGTCGGGTCGCGATCAAGGTCCTTCCCGGGCTGGGCTGGCAGGACGACCGGCCCATGGAGCGATTTCTCCGCGAGGCGAAGACCACGGCGAGCCTCCGGCACGGCAACATCGTGCCGGTTTTCGCCGTCGGCCAGGAAGACGATCTGCATTATTATGTGATGCCGCTGATCATCGGCGCGGGTCTGGACAAGGTGATCCTGGAGCTTCGCGAACGCAAACTGCTCTCGATGGATCGCCGCGAAACCCTGGATGAGGATCTCCTCGGCGTGGCCCGGACCTTGCTCGAACGATCGGGAACCGCGCCGCCGCCGCCGCAGGCTCCGCCGCTCTCGGAGGTGGACCAGACGGTCACGAGTCCGCCGCCTCGGGTCGAATCGGTCTTTCCCGGGATCGCGATCGAAGCCCCCGGTCGGTTGACCAACTCCCCCGGCCGGCGAGCCGCGACCCGGTTGCCGGCGAGCCGCCACTGGCAAGGGATCGCACGGATCGGTCGCCAGGTGGCCGAGGCGCTCCAGCACGCGCATGACTCGGGGGTCTTCCATCGCGACATCAAGCCGGCGAACCTGCTGCTTGACGTCGAAGGCACGGTCTGGGTCACCGACTTCGGCCTGGCCAAGGCGCTCAGCCACGATGACCTGAGCCGGACCGGCGACCTGGTCGGAACACTCCGCTACATGGCCCCCGAGCGGTTCCACGGCCAGTCCGACGCCCGGAGCGATCTATACAGCCTGGGTCTGACGCTTTATGAGCTGGTGACGCTCCGCCCGGCTCACGACGTCGCCGATCGCGCCGAGCTGATCCGCCGGATCGCCGAGGCCGATCCGGTCCGACCTCGCGAACTCGACCCATCGATTCCGCTCGACCTGGAAACGGTGATCCTCAAGTCGATCGAGCCCGATCCGGCCCGGCGCTACCCCTCGGCGGGAGAGATGGCCGCCGATCTGGGACGATTCCTCGATGGTCTGCCGGTCCTGGCCCGACGAGCGGGACCGGTCGAGCGTCTGGTCCGCTGGACGAACCGGAACCGGGCTCTGGCCGCCCTGGGAATGCTCTCGATCGCTCTCGGGTTGTTTGGAGCCTATTTCTTCAAACACTGGTACTCTCCGCCCGAGCGTCCGGCCGTGCGTGTTCTCCCCGCGCCTCCGCCGGTGGTCCGCGAGGAACCGCTCGACCCGAACGTTCCCAGCTTGCTTGAAGAGGTCGTGGCCCCGCCCCCACCCGGTCGGTTTCCCGGACCCGGCGGTCACCCACCACCCCACCCGCCGGACAGCCCGTTCGGACGCGGCGGACGACCGCCCGGACGTGGCGGACGTCTGGGACCCCCGCCGCCGATCGGCGATGGCCCCCGTTTTGATGGTCCCAATCGTCCCCCCTTCCCGCCTCTTGAGTGATCTACCCCGATGATGATTGCATGATGGTTGATGATCCGGCGGTTCTCTCCGCGACAAGTCCCCCCTCGGTTCTCGCGCTTCATGGCCTTGGGGGCGGTCGGTTCGAGCTGTCGCCGCTGATCGAGGCACTCGAACAGGCGGGCTGCCGGGTCAGCTCACCGGTCTTGCCCGGTCACGAGGTCACCGGACCCGTCATGCCTGCCTCAAACTGGGAAGATTGGGTAAAAGCCGTCGAAGATGCCTTCGACGAATTGGCTTTGTTTGGTCGTCCGGTGGTGGTGGTCGGATTCTCGACGGGCGGGACTCTGGCGTTGTTGCTGGCGACCCGTCGGCCGGTGGCCCGCCTGCTTTTGCTCGCCCCGTTTCTGGCGATTCGCTACGTCGGCTTGATCCCGTTTCGCCCGGCCAGCTATCTCGGTCCGATTTCTGCCATCTTGCCCAATCTACCTCGGCGATCACCACCGGCCCGCGATCGCCAGGCGCGTCGGCTCCTGGATCAGGTTGTCCGGTTCCGGACGTTCAGCCTGAAGGCGACGGTGAGCGCCCTGGAATTGATCGAGCGGGTCAAGCCGCTGGTTCCTGCGATCGAGACCCCAACCTTGATCCTTCAAGGGAAGCTCGACACCGTGGTCGACCCCGCCGGGGCGGACTGGCTGTTCGAGCATCTGGGGTCGCCCGAGAAGAAATTGCTCTGGTTCGCGAAGTCGGATCACCTGCTGGCACTCGACCATGAACGATCGCTGGTTGTCGCGTTGGGGCGGGATTTCGCGCTGGGTTGAGCGGGGGGAGACCCGTATTTTCTTAGGTTAGCCAAGCCGTCCCTGATCAAAAATGGAGCGTGGGTCGAGCCTATAAGCGAGCCCCGCCATGAGTGCGTGGTGGGGCTCGTTGCACTCGACCCACTTGACGAGTCAGCAGAGCACTCCCAGAAAATCTGGGTACACCCGATCGGGTGATCGGGGTGTATCCAGTTTTTCTGGGGGCCTGCGGACGGATTGGTTCTCTGGAGTGCGAGAGCTTGCTCTCGCTTTGCTTCGTGGAGCTTGCTCCACGGTCTTCGTCCGGAAACCGTTTGGCCAGGTCACTCAGGCTCGGAGCAAGCTCCGGTCGCCAGAGCGAGAGCAAGCTCTCGCACTCCAGATCAGAGCTTCGTCGGGAAATTCCAGG
>JAJYCH010000712.1 GCA_021778575.1 Planctomycetota bacterium | reverse complement strand
TCTCCAGCCACCAGGCCGAGAAGCAGGAAGGAGGATGTGGACCCCTTCCAGGAGTGCAATCGAAGGTGCATCATCGCGAAAAAGGGCCTCCGCCCGTCAGTGCCATCGTCAACTTGGTCTTGGTTCCGGTTGCTCAGCCTCGATCCTACGACATCGGGCCGCGCCGAGCCAATCTTACCGCGACTGACCCAAGACTCGGGATCGAGAGCCTGTTGGCGGATTTTCCGGGCGTTGTTCCCTGCCGGAAACCCGCGACGCCAGTCGGCAAAATTGCTCAATTCGGGACAATCGGACTTCCGATATCTGGGGTAGTCCTTCGGGAGGTGAACCTTCGCACCTTTCTGGGACCCCTCGGATTTCTCCGAACGTTTGTGACTGCGGTTGTCAGACTCAACCAGAGCGATGGGACGGATTTTCCGCCAATCGCTTGAATTCTGGCTCCGCTCACGTCGTTCCTGGTCAGATTCGGGTGGTCTCTCTGGCGTGAAACGGTTTTCCTGACTCGACCGGACAAAATCTCTATGTTGGCCCTGCCCCCCTTTCCGCGACGCCATGAGCGTGGGTTGTCTCTGGGTTGGCGAGTCACCCTGCTGATCCTGATCGCTTCACCTCTCACGGCCAACCTGGCCAAGGGCCAGGAAGCGGCTCCGGCGGACGATTCCCAGACGAAGTCACGTCCCCGGATCATCCAGCGATTGTTCGGTAGTAAGACGGCTCCCCAGACTGAAGGTGCCGCCACGAAGTCGGTGGCGAGCCCGAAGCCTCCAGCGGCGAGCCCGGCGAAAACGGCGGAGTCGTCCGAAGCCCCGGCGGGGCTTCCACCGCTCGACCCGAATGTGATCCCGGCCCAGGTAGACACCAACTCGAACTCGAATAGCTACCAGAACATCGCCAACGTCGCCACGGGCTCGGAATCGAACCGAAGCTTCGTCGGTCGGCTGTTCGATGCCTACACCGACGAGCCGGGCGACCCGGTCCCTCCCAACCCTAGCGCTCCGCCGTCGCGCAGGGGGTACGACGCACCGTTCCAGGCACCGCCGATGCCGTTCTCGGACTTCATCGGCCCGACGGTGGGGATCAACGACACCTCGGTCTTCCCGCTGATGGACGCGCTCTATCGCGGCAAGAACGGTCAGGCGTGGAAGGATAGCCGGATCAAGATCCAGGGCTGGTTTGACCCGTCGTACAACGCCAGTACGTCGAGGAACTCAAACGTACCGTTGGCCTACAACATCGTCCCCAACCAGCTCGAACTCTCTCAGGTCATCTTGATCTTCGAACGACCGGTGGAGACCGCGCAGACCGACCATTTCGACTGGGGATTCCGGTTCTCCAACCTCTACGGCATCGACTATCGTTACACGACCGCCAAGGGATACTTCAGCGACCAGCTTCTGAAGCATAACCATCTCTACGGCTACGACCCACTCCAGATGCAGGTCGACCTTTACTTCCCCCATATCGCCGACGGCACGGTCCTCCGGCTCGGTCGGTATATCTCGCCGCTCGACATTGAGGCGCAACTCTCGCCGGATAACTTCCTCTACAGCCACTCGCTCATGTATGCGTATGACCCGTACACCTTCACTGGTTTCCAGTTCACCTCCCGGCTCAACGACCAGTGGCAGATCATCTACGGAGTGCATGCGGGCAACGACATGGCACCGTGGACGAAGTCGTCCCAGCCCAACGGCGAGATCCTGCTCAAATGGGTCTCGAAGAATAACAAGGATTCGGTCTTCGGCGGTCTCGACTCGATCGGGAAAGGGTACTACAGCAACGGCCACGATGATCTCCAGGTCTTCGGCTTCACCTGGAGCCACAAGTTCAACGACCGGTTCACGACCATGACCGAGCAGTATTTCATCTGGCAGAGGAACGCCTTGCTGGGCGGAACCGTGACCAACGGAACACCTCAACCGTACTTCGAGGGGACGGGACCAGGTCCCTTGCTCAAGGGACTCTCGACCTCTTACGGCATCGTCAACTACACCTCGTATGTCCTCGACGACAAGTCGCTCCTGGTGTTCCGGAACGACTGTCTGGCCGACTTCCGCGGCGAGCGGACCGGCATTCCGGGCGCTTATTTCGAGACTACCCTGGGTTACATCCGCCACCTGACCCCCTGGGCGATCCTCCGGCCCGAAATTCGGTTCGACTACACCTCGGGCCAGAAGGGGTACGACAACGGCACCCGCCGCGAGCAGTTCACCTTCGCGACCGACCTGATCATCCGGTTCTGAACGAATCGTCACCGGGCGGTTGATGGACGTTCGTCAAGCCGATGGCCAGGGCCGCGAGATCTCGCGGTCCTGGCCTTTCTTATAATAAGCCTCCTTTATCCTTCGAGGCGAAACCGCCTGGAGGTCAGTCCGGCAGGATCTCGACCTGCCAGTCTTCGAGAACCACGGTGGCGCCAAGGCCAAGCATCTGGACGACCGCGACGAAATGGTCGGACTTGCCCCGGCGGACCACGGTTCCGGCCAGCCCGGCCAGCGGCCCGCTGACGATCCGGACCCGCCCGCCCACCGGCGCTGTCGGCTCGGGCTCGATTTTCAGTCCCGAGTGGAGCATCTGGTGGATCTGGCGGAGGTCGTAGACCAGTCGAGCCTGGTCGACGACATCGAGGATATTCACCAGCCGGTTGGTCTGCAACGAGATCAGCCGGTGCTCTTTATCGCCGAGCAAGAAGAGATAGCCGGCGAACAGGGGAAGTGTCGAGCGGATCTTCCGCCCGCCTGGCGTTCGCTTCTCCTGGATAATCTGCGGGAGATAGAACGGGATCTGGCCGGCCCGGAGATCGCGGGCGGTCGCTTTTTCCTGGCGGGGCTTGATATGCAGACAGTACCAACGCCCCGAGGGGTTGGGGCGACGGTCGACGTCGTCCCAGAGGTCGTCGGGAAACATCTCGGGTTCGGCGGGCAAGATCGGCATGACAATTCTCGGCTTCCGACTCCCGAGGACCACGGAGGGATCATCGGCCAGCCATCCGACCGTGGCCAGACCGCGTCCTCCGATCTCGAACTGTCCTATGCTCAAGAAGATTGCGGCAAGAGCGAAAACGGGGCAGAGGGGGGCGGACCCGTGGGCCCGTGGTCTCTCCATTGTATCACCCGAATGAGCCCCGCCCAATCATGACGGAGACCGGGGAGCCGGTTGCGCTGCACGTAAGTCCTTGTGTCGGCGACGTTCCAGACCGAGCTTTTTCCGCCTTCCCCCAAATCTCTCCTGGATTCGCAGCACTTT
>JAJYCH010000711.1 GCA_021778575.1 Planctomycetota bacterium | reverse complement strand
CCTACCTCGATCATCGTGATCGGCCTGCTGACGCTGGCTTATACGTTTTTCGGCGGGATCACGGCGGTGGTCTGGATCGATGTCTTGCAATTCGCCGTGTACCTGGTCGCGGCGGCGGTCGCGCTGGCGATCTTGCTCGGCGAGATCCCCGGCGGCTGGTCGGAGATCTGGACCAAGGGGTCGGCCGCTCACAAGTTCCGCATCATCAACTTCGGCTTCGACGGCGTGGCGATGCCCCACACCCTGGGCGACGCATGGGCAGCCTTTTATGGGATGCTCACGCAGAAATACACCTTCTGGGCCGGTGTGATCGGCAGCCTGGTGCTCGACACCTCGACCCACGGCGCCGACCAGATGATGGTCCAGCGCTACCTGACGGCCCGGTCCGAGAAAGCGGCCGGTCGAGCCCTGATCGCCAGCGGCTTCGTGATCCTCGCCCAGTTCGCGCTTTTCCTGACGATCGGAATCGGCCTCTGGGTGCTCTATCAAGACGTTCCGCCGAAATATGAGCTTCAGAAGTCCGACCAGTATTTCGCCTACTTCATCGTTCACTACATGCCGATCGGGGTCCGGGGGCTGGTGATCGCCGCCGTCTTCTCGGTGACGATGAGCACCGTCTCGGGAGCCCTGAGCGCCTCGGCCTCCTCGACCGTCAACGACATCTACCGGCCGTTGTTTCCGAAGACGGGCGAGAAGTCACTCCTCTGGATATCGAAGGGGATGACCGCGTTCTGGGCGGTCGTTCAGATCCTGGTCGCCCTCGCCGCCGAACGGCTCGATGGTAGCGTCGTCGACAACGCCTTGACGGTGGCTTCGTTTGTGACGGGGTTGCTCCTCGGCCTGTTCTTCCTCGGGCTCTGGACCAGAGACGTCGGCCAGAGGTCGGCCTTCGTGGGCCTGATCGCCGGAACTGCGGCGGTGACCGCCATCATGTTCGGAACCAAAATCGCCTATCCCTGGTACGCCCTGGTGGGATCGGGAACGGTCGTGGGGATCGGCTGGTTGACGAGCCGGGTGATTCCGGAGGCGAACGCTCAAGCACTCAACGAGTGACGTTCAAATTCCGTATTATCGTTTTAGACGAGAAACGATAACACGGGACCAGGATATTATACTGTCGTATAACATCGCAAAAGAAGCGTAAATCTTGAAAAGGGAGTAGGTTGCAGAAATCGGACTTCTCGACCAGGGCACCCGGCAAGCTGATCAGTACTTCCGGGCCGTCGGGAGCTTACTTAGCATTTGTTCCCGATCCTCTACCGAGAGGACTCGATCTGCCACCGACCACGATTGGTCTGCTGGCGGACGCATCGACGGCGATTGGCGAGTTGCAGGGGGTTGGCCGGATGCTTCCCAACCCCGACCTCCTGATCGGCTCGTTTCTCCGACGTGAAGCCGTGTCGTCGAGCCGGATCGAGGGCATCGACACCAACTTCCAGCAGTTGTTGCTTTTCGAGATCGAGTCGGGTAGCGAAGCGGTCAACTCCGATCCCCAGGAAGTCGTCAACTACATCGACGCCCTCCGCTTCAGTCTGGAGCGGTTGAAGACATTGCCGGTCTCGCTCCGTCTGATTCGCGAGACTCATGCAAGACTGCTGGCGGGTGTACGCGGTGAACAGTATCGGCCGGGGGAATTCCGGGACACGCAGAACATGATCGCAAGGCCCGGAGAAACGCCCGCCGATGCGAGGTTCGTCCCTCCGCCCGTGGAATCGATGACGGAAGCCCTGAACGACCTCGAAAGGTACATGGCCTATCCACCGGGAATGCCCGTCCTTGTTGAACTGGCCTTGATTCACTATCAGTTCGAAACGATCCATCCGTTTCTCGATGGCAACGGTCGGATGGGGCGGCTCTTGCTAACGTTGCTCCTCTGCGAACGAGGATGTTTGAGCACTCCGCTCCTCTATTTGAGTTCGTATCTGGAACGAAACAAGCAGGCATACGTTGACCATCTGTTGAGCGTGAGCCGGACGGGCGATTGGATCGACTGGATCAACTTCTTCTTGAGGGGCGTGGCGATCCAATCTCGGATGGCGATCGCCAAGGCCGCCGAGTTGTTGGATCTGTGGAGAACCTACCGAGATCTGGTACAGACTCGATATAACTCGTCAAACATGTTGAAATTGATCGACAGCCTCTTCGATCGGCCTGCAATTACAATCCGCCAGGCGGCCTTGGTTGAAGGAATCACGTTCGCGGCGGCGCAGAGACACATCGACAGATTGCACGCAGAGGGAGTCCTGAAGGAAGTCAGTGGAAAAACAAAGAATCGAATCTATGTTGCCGAACAGATCATCGAGATCGTTACCCGTCCCGAAACGGATGCGGGCTGATGAACCGGGACATCCCTGAGTGGAAAATCTTCGTGGTGGAGGTTCTGTTATGGAATATCTATCCCTCTGCCGCGGAATTCGTAAGGGCCACTCTTGCGGACTTATTAACACGAATCAAAGGAGATTTCGATGTCTTCCGAGGAAAGCAAACAATCTTCGATAGATCGCCAAGCAGCCTGGACCAAAAATCTGGAATCTTTGCCGGAAGACGAGCGGAAAGCGCTGAGCAAACGACGCTACGACGAGTTTCGGGCACGGGCGAATTCCCGATCGGATGCGGAAAAAGCGGCGATCGTCGCCAAGTTCGGAGCCGAGTTCGGCAAAGGCGGGCCGATCCGTTATATCCAGACTCAGGAATCTGTCGTCTTGCCGCAGGAACTCCTTGAATTTCTGGCCGATATTCATCGGCGAATCCAGGAAGGTGACACAGCAGAATTAATCCCGTCCGGTGACTTGCTCCAGTCTGAGAGCGCCTACGGGGGGCTGAATTCTACTCGAGATCGCTATTCGTTCGTCTTTTTTCCCGAAGCGGGGCACTCGGTTCGCTGGCAGTTCACTCTGCTGCCGTCCGAGATCGAGTCGATCGCCGAGGGCGGATTGGCAAAACTGAATGTCGATCGATTCCAGAAACAAGTGAATGTCCCATAGAGAAGACTCGGCCCCCCACAAGATCGTTGCGGATCGTTCGAATCGGGTGGGCAGAGCCCACACCACAAAACATCGAGATTCACTCTCATGAAATATCTCTTGGTCGTTACGATAACCCTATCCCTGGTCTCGCCGGCTCTTGCAGGGCTTCCCGATGCCAAGCCCGAGACCGTCGGCTTTGACGCCTCGCGTCTGGCCCGGGTCGAGGAGGCCGTGGCTCGGGCGATTGGGGCGAAGTCGGTTCCCGGGGCCGTGGTTCTGGTCGGGCGG
>JAJYCH010000710.1 GCA_021778575.1 Planctomycetota bacterium | reverse complement strand
GTCGGCGGCGACCTGGGCCTCGGCCTTGAGCCTCGACGCTTCGCTCTGGTCGACCGATTCCTTGGTCCCGGCATACTTTTCGAGCAAGGTCCGGTTCCGACGCTCCTCGATCCTGGCCAGGCCCAGCGTCGCCTGGTCGAGGGACAGAGTCGCCGCGGCGACCTCGCGCGACTTCGATTGCTCGGCCTTCTGCACTGCGGCTTCGGCTTCGGCCAGCTTGGCCTGGGCCATCTCCAGCGCGACGCGGAATGGCTCCTCGTCGATCACGAACAGGAGTTGATCCTTCTTGACCGGGGCCTTCTCGTCAAAATGTTGTTCCTTCAAGAATCCCTTGACCCGGGCCCGAAGCTCGACGGTCTCCTGCGCCTTGGTCGTCCCGGTATATTCGAGATAGTTCGTGACCGAACGGCGAATCGGCACGCTGACGGTGACCTCGGGAGGTTTGGGCGGCACATACTGATCGCTCGGAGCACAGCCGACAATCACGCAGGTGAATCCAAGCAAACTCCAGAAAGTCGCCGAAGCCTGGCGGAGATAGGACCTCAAGAGAGAACTCCCGGGAGAAGGGGGGGAAGCCGACGAGCGTGTCGAGCGGCAGTGGCCGAGGATCGACGAGCCATTTTAGCGATCAGGGCAACAACAGGACCGGAATCATGCGGCCCCGACGGGACTTGTCAGCGGTGAAGGATTGGCCCCTTGAACTCGGGCCGCCTGGATGTTACTATCTTTAACGACGAAGGCAAAAGCTTTCCTGCCCTCCTAGCTCAATTGGTAGAGCAGCTGACTCTTAATCAGCTTGTTGTAGGTTCGAGTCCTACGGGGGGCACTTGTCCGGGTTTGTCGAGAACCTGGCCTGTTGCTTGGAATTTGATGGCTTCCCACAACCCCCGCCCTGGGGGTTGTTTGCGTTGGGGGAAGCGGTCGCAAATCCCCTCAAAAGTGAGCGGGGCTGGCCGTTAATAAGAGGGCAGGTTCGCGCATCATTTGGTCGGGTGGGCCGGGCCCACCCTCTTCCATTCCTGGTGGGCCGAGCCGACTCGATCGTACCGTCATTTCTTCTCGGCCGGCATCAAGCTCTGAAGGGCTTCGCGCAGGTTTTCGCCGAGCTTGGGGCTGGAGCCAACGAAGACCCGGGTGATTTTCCCGTCGCGATCGATGACGACCGTCTGCGGAATGGCGTTGGCGGCGTAACGCTGGGCGACAACTCCCTCGCGGTCAAGCGCGACCGTCGGCGCGAGCTTTACCCGTTCCAGCAACGCCTTGATCTTCTCCGGGGTTTCCTGGAGGTTCACCGCGATCAGTTCGACCCCCTGGTCGGCGAATTCGTGCGTCGCCTTGTCGACTTGCGGCATCGCCTGGAGACACGGGCCGCACCAGGTTGCCCAGAAGTCGAGAACGATGATTTTCCCCTTCTTGTCCGCCAGGTGGAATTTGGCCCCGGTCAGCAGATCGAGCTCGAAATCGGGAGCCGCCTTGCCGACCAGCGACGACTCGGTCCCCGCCGATCCGCCGCCCGAACCGTCGTCGTCCTGCGCCGATTTGGGGTCGGGAGCGTTCTGGAGCTTCCAGTTCTGATAGGCGAGTTGCGTGGCTTCCTTCTCGACCGATCGCCCCAGCAGGATCTGGTCAACTTCGTCGAGCTTCACCTGGCATTCCCCGAGAACATCGCTCTGGCCGACCAGCGATCCATCCACCAGTTTTTCGACGGCGAAGGTCAGCCGGATTCCGTCGCTCCGGACCGCCTGAACCCGGTTCTTGCCGGGCGGACTGTCCGGTTCCGCAGGCTTCTTGGAGGGGTCCACCTCGTCGGGATGGAGCCAGATGATCCGGGCGATCCGGTCGCGGGGGATTTCCTTTTCTTCGAGGCGGATCTCCATCCTCAGGGTCTGATCGTTCAGACCGACGATCCGGCCCCGAAGCATGTCGCCGTTTTTCGATCGGATCAGTTGGGTCGGTGGACTGTCGCGCTGCATCCGGGGCAAGGTCATCAGCCGCTCGAACTTGGTCCGGGTCAGCCGGAGGGCGTTGTGCGACTCGGCCGCCAACTCGACCGCCTTGATCCGTTGATGAGGCACGAATCCGTTCGGCGACAGGCTCGATTTGAAGGTCACGCCCGCCTCGTCGATCTTGACCACCTCGGCGGGAATGATATCGCCCGACCGGAGGTAGATCATCCGACGAGCCGATGACGGGTTCGAGTCGGGCGTTGCCGGGACGGATTGAACCGGCGCGCCGATCGCGTTTCGCCGGGCGAGCGCCCGAGCTTGCGCGGCTTGGAGGGTGGCAACCGCACGCTTCTCGGCCGCGCTCAGCACCGGCGGCCCGGCGGGAGCCTTGTAGACAACCCGGCCCGAAACGCTGGTCTGGAGGACGTTATTCGCTTGCCCTCCCTGAATCTGCCAGGCCAGGACCCCGTTCGCCGAACCTTCCGGCGGGGCAGTCAACCGGCCGGTCAGCTTCACGCCGTCGAGTTCGAGAGTCCCCGTCAGCGGCGGTTTCTCGACCACTTTCTGATTGGCGGCGGCCTCTTTCGCTTCGGGCAGATGGACATCGATCGATCGGAGGCCATCGAGCGGGAGCCGTAATGGGTCGGTGATCCCCGGCGCTTGCACGACCAGATTTTGCCCCTCGACCTTCGACCAGAAACCGCCGATCCGGCTGCCGTCCTGATAGACCGCCTGGGCCGACCAGGTCGTCTTGTCGTCGGGCTGAGCAAAGAAGATGCTGGCGACTTTATCCTCGGCGACCCGAGTCTCGCCGGAATCTCCCTTGACCACGAACTCGCGGGTCGCCACGTCGAGACGGTCGATCTGGCCCTTGGTCGTTGATTGATCGGTGGCCAGGATTCGCGAAAGGTTGGGGTCGATCGGTCGAGGAGTCTCGCCATCCCAGCGGCCGACCCGGAGCCGTTCGAGCCGGATGTCGCCGTGGAGGTTGGTCAGGCGGACGTCGGTCAGCGGTCCGCCCGTGGCACCGGCGGGCTTGAGTTCGGCCAGCAGGTTGCCGGACGTCGAGAAAACGAGGAGCTTGCCTTGCTCCTGGTCGAGGTAGAGCTGAAGTTGAACCCGGCCCGGCCCATTTTCGATCGTCTTGATCGGCACGACATCCGAAGTCTTGCTCAGAATCCGGTAGATGACGAGTTGCCCATCCCAGACCTCGACTCGAAACGACTGATCGACCGATTCACTGGTCTTACCGACCCCGATCGCCAGGACGAAGTCGGGCGTTTGCTTCCAGGAGAGATCGATTTCGAGGCTA
>JAJYCH010000709.1 GCA_021778575.1 Planctomycetota bacterium | reverse complement strand
TGGGCGATGGCGGGCAACGACGCTCGGGCGATCGACTATCTCGAAAAGGCCGGCGAGGCGGCACTCCGGAGCGGCGCGTATCGCGAGGTGGTCGCGTTTCTCGGCAAGGCGATCGCGCTTCAGTCGCGTGAGGGATCAGCCGTCGAGGTCGAGCCGTCGCGGGTGGCCCGGTGGGAATATCTCCTCGGCGAGGCCCATCTCAGCCTCGGCCATCTGGTTCAGTCGCGCGAACACGCCGCCCGGGCCTTGAACTTGATCGGCCGGCCGATCCCATCACTGTTCCGTCTCCCGACGGGTTACCTGGGGCAGTTCGGGCAACAACTCCGACATCGGGTCGGAAAGGCTCGGCGGCAGGAGCCGGGCGGTCCCCGACTGACCGTCCTTCGGCTGGGGTCGTCGGCGTTTGGTCTGGTCTGTCAGCTCTCGTACTTCGATCAGAACCGCGCGATCGGTGTCTATTCCGCGCTTCGGTCGCTGAACCTGGCCGAATCGGCGGGACACTCTCCGGAACTGGCCCGGGCGTTGGCGGTCATGTGCGTCGCCTGCGGACTGGTTCCGGCTCACGCGCTGGCCGAGGTCTATCGCCGACAAGCCTTCGAGGTCGTCAACCAGCTTGACGACCTGGCCGCGCGAGCCTGGGTCCTGCAACTGACCGGAATGTACGACCTGGGGATCGGCCGGTGG
The DNA here is from genome assembly GCA_021778575.1 of Planctomycetota bacterium. Lineage (GTDB taxonomy): Bacteria > Planctomycetota > Planctomycetia > Isosphaerales > Isosphaeraceae > Tundrisphaera. The sequence goes on along the minus strand of JAJYCH010000709.1, from coordinate 2,576 downwards.
GATCGGGCTCGCGAGAGCCTGATCGAGGCGGTGGCGATCAATCGCCGACTGGGCGACTGGCGGCGCTGGGAGGAGTCGTCGGGAGAACTCGGTCGGTTGAACATCGATCTCGGCGAGTACGATTCCGCCGCCGCCACGTTCCGCGAGTTTGGCGACGAGGCCGGACGTCGAGGCCATGACCAGTCGATCGCCTGGGGTTACCACGGGCAAAGCCGGGCCTTGATTCGCCAGGGACGGTTCGACGAGGCCGCCAGCCTCCTCGAACGGTCGCAGGCCCTTCCGGGCGAGGCGCTGGGGATCGGCGATTCGATTCTCCGAGGGGGATTACTCGCGCAACTCCACGTGGCCCGGCGCGATTGGACCGAGGCCCGAGCCGCCGCCGACGCCACGGCCAGGCTGATCCGGACCTCGCCGCCGATGGTCTCGTACAGTCTTGAAGGCTACGCGGGCGTGGCCGAGGCGTATCTCTGCCTCTGGGAATTCGGAGCCTCGCGGGAGACCCGCGGGACCGCTCTGTGGGCGATCGACCGGCTGTCAAGGATCGCCCGGGTTTATCCGGTCGGCGAGCCGAGAACCTGGCTCGGCCGGGCTCGGGCTCACCGGCTCCTGGGCCGACCCTGGCGGGCTCGACGGGCCAGCCGCAAGGCCCTGGAATCGGCCCGACGCCTCCAACTGCCCTACGAGGAAGCCGCCGCCTTGCTCGAATCGTCCCGGAATCTTGAACCCGGGCACCCCGAACGTCGGTCAGGGGTCGAGCAGGCCCACGCGATCCTCCAGAAGATCGGGGCCGTTCCGCCGGCCGGCCATCATTTGGTGGGTTGATCGGAACTGAAGGGGGCGGGCCGAAGGCTGGTGGTGGACGACCCCCGGCTCTCGGGTTGCACCGCTTCCTCGGTCGAGCCGGGATCGACGTCGTCTTCGAGTTCTTCGAGCCAGACGCGGATTTCGTTGTCGTACTCGCTGGCCAGGTCCCCCTTGATTAACTGACGCTGAAAGCTGGCGGCACCGAGTTCAACCAGGTCGGCAGCCTGCGCGTCGGGGAACCGCTGGTCGGGATCGGGGGCGATCAGGCCGGTGATCAGCCCCATCAGCAGCTCGTTGCGAACGACTTCCTCGGGCAAGGTTTCGGGCAGCCGGTCGATGATCTCCCACTTCGCCCGTTTCAGGTCGTCGAGCTTGGTCAGACCGGCGAACGGCGGAGCCCCCGAGAGCATCTCGACCAGCGTATAGCCCAGGCTCGCCAGGTCGGACCGGGCCGAGCCGTCGAGCCCTTCGAGAACTTCGGGAGCGGCATAGCTGGGGGTGCAGGTCGTGTGCTCCGGGGCGTCATCGACCTGAAACGCCGCGCCGATGTCGACCAGCTTGGCGTTGCCGGTCCGCTTGAGCATGATGTTCGACGGCTTCACATCGCCGTGGACGATCCCCTCGCGATGGAGCGCCGAGAGCGCGGCCAGGCAATCGCGCAAAACCGCGATGGCGATCCCGGGCTTGAGCCGGGGCTGGACCGTGCCCGCCGTGACGATCACATCGTTCAGATACGCCCAGCGTTCCGGCCCGACGCGCTGCTGCGCTCGCGACAGGATACCCGGCGTGAGCAGTCGGCGAAGGTCGTAACCGTCGATCCACTCCATCTCCATCACCCGGACGCCATCCCGGGCGACGAAGTTCTGGACGTCGAGCAAGTTATCTTGCTGGATCTGCGCCACGCGCGACGCCACGCGGCCCATCCGACCCATCGCCTCGTCGTAAGCCGGATCGTCCTCGTACCGCTCGGGCGAAAAGACCTTGAGCGCCACGGGAAGTCGAAACCCATCGGCCCCGCGACGCTCGCCCAGGAAGACGACTCCCTGTCCCCCCGCGCCGATCCGTCGGATCAAGAAATGACGCTCGGTCCAGTCGAGCAACGGCTGATCGAGGATCGACCGATAGCGGTAGACCAGTCCATCCGGCGTCTCGACCGGAACCAAATCCTCAAGCACCAGCGGCTCGCGACCATCGCGACGGACGACCGTCGACCGATGCAGGAACGTTTGCGACAGGCCCAGAATTTCATCCATCAAGCCGACTCTTACCCGATCACCAAGAAGGCGAGAACCGCCAAAGAAAGGACCGAGGAACGAAGTCGCCCTCGAAACCCAGGCAAGCCAATGTTCGCGGCGACTTGACTCGTCAGGTTAATTCTACCACTTTGGTCGAGTTGGGAACCGCTCAATCGACAACTTTCCGGATTCGATCGATTCCCCGAGGATGCACCGACGAATTCCGGCATCTGTCGTAGGGGAGGGCTTGCCCGGCCGAATTTTTGAGCCTTCGGAGACGCATCTTCTTGATACGAAAGCAAAAGCGGGGCTGGTAGGGTCCGCTGTGCGGACCGTGGTTGCGGCCTTCGCTCGACCACGGGTCAACGACCAGACCTTCGAGATTTGTCGATCGAAACCGCAGTCCGCACAGCGGACCCTACAATTGTCCAACCACCTGGCTACCCTCCGGATCGCCGAGTTCGTCGGCGATCCGAGGCAACTGTAAGGCCGTCGATCCTCAGAACGCGTCGGCTCGGATCGCCTCGCCGCCGGCCC
>JAJYCH010000708.1 GCA_021778575.1 Planctomycetota bacterium | reverse complement strand
GGTGACTCCACCGGCGATCAGGGTCGAGGGGAACGGATTCGGCCCGACGTTCTTGATCCAGTTGAGGATCGCCTTGTAATTGATCTGGAAGCCGTTGCTCGAGCTGGACGGGTTATTCCAGGCTCCCGACGAATTCCAGAGGGTCGTGTTGTTGGTGACGCCGGCGTGGGTGTTGGAGTCGATAAAGTACAGGTGTCTCCAGTCGTAGTCGGGTCGCGGGTCGGGCGGCCACTGGAAGAAGGTCTTGCCCCAGTAAGCCGGGCCGAGGGTATAGCCCGAGAATCCCTTCACGCCAAGCTGGTTGGCACCGCTGGGAAGGCTCGGTACCTTCGCGGCGTACAGATGAGTGTAGCCGGCGGTGGCCAGGTTATTGCTACCCTGGCTGGCGCTGGCGACACCGCCGTTCTCGAAGAGGTCGGCCTGGGAATTCTTGGGGATCGAGGTGGTATAGGACGTGCCGAAGATATTATTCGCGGTCTCGGCGTAGGTTCCCGAACCCGAGTTGTTGTTGTAGACCGGGACATCCCCCTGCGGCAGGGTCATGTACGACGAGGGGGCGGCGGTGAAGGCCGGCACGCTCGTCGACGCCGAGGAGAGGGTGGCGAAATACGAGTTGACCAGCGGGTCCATCCCGTCGACCGAATGAGTGACGTTGCTCGAACCGCCCGGGTATCCCGTGGTCGAGACGAGGGCGTTCGAGGAACTCGAATAATGGCCGAACTTCGGATTAATCGTATCGGTGTTGTTTGATGTGCCGATCAAGTAGCCGAGGTACGACTCGCAGTTCCAGAGGTCGCTCTCGTTGTTCATCGACCCGGAGAAGTCGAGGACCACGGCCACGTCGCGCGGTCGGTGGGCGGCGACGGCGGTGGCGACGATCGTCGGGGTCACGGACGAACCGTTGGAACCGGCATCGACGGAGAAAAAGGCGTTCTTGATCGGCCGGGAGACCACCGTCTTGACCAGGTTGTAATTCTCGCCGGACTGGAGCGAGTAGGCCGGGTAGAACATCTGGCTGGCGTTGTCGTAGTGGTAGGTTCCGGGAGTATAGGTGATTTCCGTGCTGGCGAAATTGACCATCGCGACCTGGCTCGACGTGTTGGCACCGAGCGCGTAATTGGAACTGGCGGCGGTCGTGGCGATGGTCTGCGATCCACTGACGTTGTTACCGGACGAGCCATCGAGGGCCCGCGCCCCGGCAATGGCCGAGGTATCGGCGGCGTTCTGGCACTGGACCTTGACCATCGCGATGGTGGAGATCTCGACCGAAATCGCGACGAAACCACACATCGCCACGATTAATAGCGCCAGGACGGGCATGATCGAGCCACGTCGGCGTCTGACAAGAGATGATGAATGCATGAAAAACTCCTGTGATCATCAGTCGGCTAAGGACGTCGATGGAGATCCATCGACGTCCCGGAATCTTCCGAAGACTTGATCGATGACCGAGATTATTGATTGGCCTCGGTCGAAACGTAGACCGTCTTGTTCAAGGTGACCGAACCGACCATCGGCTTCGTCGATCCCGAGCTATCGGCATAGAGCCGATTTCCGGAAAATAACGGAACATAGGTTCCACTGATGCTGACGTAGAACCCGTCGCCGAATTGCGTCGAGGTGTACGGCATTGATCTATTGGGGGTTCCGCCGATATAGGAGTTGCCGTTGGAACCATAAAACTGAACCGAGATCCCCGTCAGCGGGCTGGCCGCCAGTGCCTTGGTGACATAAGTGTTCAGGAACGTCGTGGTCACCGGGCCACCGGGCGAGGGGGTGGGCGTGCCGTCGGAGTAAGTCGCCGGCTGTTCGCCCACCGAGGCAAAGCGGCTGACCGAGGTCGCCGCGTTGTTCAGGAGCATCCGAGCCATGACGAGCTGGCCGAATTCGATGATCCCGAAGATCACGAACAGCAGGATGACCAGACCGACGGCGCTCTCGACCATCGCCGCGCCGCGTCGTCGTTGAGGATTCTTGCGAATGATCATGGATGGTCCGGCGTGAGGCCGGTCTCGGTTCGGGTCAAGGCGAATCGGTCACTGGGTCGGCGCGGTGGGGCTGACCGCATAGGCCGTGTCGTTGTTCGAGTACCACGTGCAGGAGGTCGAGAACCGGCTGGAGTCCGAGACGAACTGCTGGGTGAACGACCAGTCGACGTTCTTGTACGGAAGGCTGACGGTGACCACGATGGGGTCGTTCGTCAGCGCCACCGAGGCATCGGCACCGCTCCCGGTATTGACCACCGTGACGGTGATCCCGGTCGTGTTCACGCCGGTGGCCTGGAGATATGTGGTGACGATTTGCTGGACTTGCGAGTTGGTGTACAGGCCGGTCGCCGCCAGCCGGCCCCCTTCGCGGGCCGCGCCGACGAGGGTCTGGCTGGCATCAAGAAGGCTTGAGATCTCGAAGATTCCCAGGAGCATCGGCAGGAGCACCAGCGTCATCGCCAGGGCCAGCTCGACGGCCACCGCGCCCCGACGCCGGCCCGATCGACCGGCCTTGGTGACGGCGATTCTTGGCAGAGATCGAATCAACATCACTTGCCCTCCGCAAACATCGCCATCACCTGGAAGACCGCCGGAGCTAGCAGGATGATGAACACCGCCGGGAAGATGAACAGCAGGGTCGGGATCAGGATCTTCGTCGAGGCTTTCTGAGCCTTTTCCTCGGCCTTTTGCCGGCGCTTGATCCGGAGGGTCTCCGAGTGCGTCCGGAGGCTCTTGACCAGGCTGGCTCCGAATCGCTCGGACTGGCCGACGACCGAGGCCAGGCTGATCGCTTCTTCGAGGTCGGTCCGCTGGCCGAAGTGATGCAGGGCATCGCCGGGCGAGCGGCCAAGCTGGATCTCGCGGTCGACGATCTTCAGCTCATTGGCCAGACTGGGGTGGGCCGATTTCAGTTCGTCGGCCACCCGTTTCAGTCCCGCCTGAAGGCTGAGGCCGCCTTCTTGACAGATGATGAGCACGTCGAGCGCGTCGGGCAATCCCTGGCGGAGCACGGTCTGTCGTGCCTTCTTCCGGCCATCGAGCCAGAAGCTCGGCCCGACCATTCCGCCGAAGAATAGCATCAACGCCAGCGGCAACGCCTTGCCCATCGGCAGCAGGCCGGTCGTGGTCAGGACCACGCCGATCAGCGTGGCGATCGTCAGCAAGAACAGCTTGACGCCCAGGAAGATATACAGCGCCTGGCGATGGTAGAGCCCGGCGTGGACCAGTCTGGCCCGGAGCTTGGTCCGTTCGGCCTCGTCTTCGGGCACGATGATCT
>JAJYCH010000707.1 GCA_021778575.1 Planctomycetota bacterium | reverse complement strand
ATCCGGGGGCCAGCCCCGCCCATCGGGGGCTCGATAACCGACCCATCGTGCGGAATCCGTGCGTCATCACGATCATCAAGATGATCTTGCCAAGGTGCGCGCTCATCGCCGTTCGCTCCTGACCGATCGCGGACGGGACCGACGATCGCTCTCGAATCCGAAAGCGAGCCGGCAACCGGGCCATCGGTGTGATCCGGAAGGTGTCGTACAAGGTGCATCTACCTGCTTCGGGTCATCGCGAATCCACCAGAATTATCAATCTGGATCTGATATCGGCTCGACGACGGGGAAAGATTGAGCGAATCTACAAAATAATTGGATCAGGCAAGAAATACGGTCTAGGGTCCATGGGAAAAGTGTAGGAGTCCGTCAGGATTGGACCAAAAGATCCTGGTGGTTTCCGACCCTGGTTAATTTCGGTCGATCGATTGGGCGTTCAGACTCCCGATTCCGGGGGGTGCCGGGATGCTCCGGATCGGTTAAGATTGCCGATTCGACACCAGGCCCAGGGCACCCCTTGGAGCGGAGCGTTTTCGGTATGCGGGTTTCTTTGTTTATCACCTGTTTCAATGACTCGATCTTCCCTCAAACCGGACGCGCGGTCGTTTCGATCCTCGAGCGGCTTGGGCATTCGGTTGATTTTCCGATGGATCAGACTTGCTGCGGCCAGATGCACTACAACACGGGGTTTCAGCGCGAAGCGATCCCACTGATCCGCCGATTTGTCGAGATTTTTCAGTCGGCCGAAGTCGTTGTGTCGCCATCGGCAAGCTGCGTGGGGATGGTCCGTCATATGTATCACCACGCGGCGGAACTCGCCGGTGACGCGAAACTCGCCGAGGCGGTCGCGGCGATCGGTCCCAAGGTTTTTGAGCTGTCGGAGTTCCTGGTCAACAAGCTGGGCGTCGAGGACGTCGGCGCGTACTATCCTCATCGGGTGACGTATCACCCGACCTGCCACTCGCTCCGGATGCTTCGAGTCGGCGACGCCCCCCTGAAGCTGCTCCGAGCCGTCCGAGGGATCGACCTCGTCGAGCTCCCCCGAGCCGAAGAATGTTGTGGTTTTGGCGGAACCTTCGCGGTGAAGAATGCGGATACGTCGATGGCGATGCTGGGCGATAAGATTCGCTGCGTGCTCGACACCCGGGCTGAAGTCTGCGTTTCGGCCGACAATTCCTGTCTGATGCATATCGGCGGCGGCTTGCATCGCCAGAGGGCGGGGGTCGGGGCGATCCATCTCGCCGAGATCCTGGCCTCGACCGAAGAAGGAGTTCACTCATGAGTGTCGAAGCCATTCCGACCAGCCCGGCGGTCCCGTTTCAGGACGCCGCCCGGATCGCGCTGGCGGATACCCAGCTCCGCCGGAACATGGGCAAGGCCACCCAGACGATTCGTGGCAAACGATCAGTCGCCGTCGAAGAACTGCCCGACTGGGAACAACTGCGAGAGGCCGGCCGCGCGATCAAGGAACAGGTTCTTCGCCACCTCGACGACTACTTGATTCAGCTCGAAGAGTCGGTCAAGAAGGCCGGAGGTCAGGTGCACTGGGCCGCGGACGCCGCCGAGGCAAACCGTATCATCGCCAGAATCGCCAAGAGCCACGGCGCAACGCAGGTCGTGAAGGTGAAGTCACTCACCACCGACGAGATTGGCCTGAACGAGGCACTTCAGCTCGAAGGGATCGAGGCGATCGAGACCGACCTCGCCGAGCTGATCATTCAACTCGCGGGCGAGCGATCGTCGCATATCCTCGTTCCGGCGATCCATAAGAATCGCTCCGAGATCCGCGAGCTGTTCAAGAAAAAATTCGGGCTGGAACACCTCACCGACGAACCCAAAGCACTGGCCGACGCGGCCCGGAGCCATCTTCGAGCCAAGTTTCTCTCGACCAAGGTGGCTGTCAGCGGGGTCAATTTCGGTGTCGCCGAGACGGGGACCGTCTGCGTCGTCGCGTCCGAAGGTAAGGGACGGCTGTGCGTACGTCTTCCCGAGGTTCTGATCTAGGTGATGGGCCTCGAAAAGATCATTCCCGCCTGGCAAGACTTCGAGGTTTTTCTTCAGCTCCTCCCGCGATCGTCGACCGCCGAGCGGATGAACCCGTACACCTCGTTCTGGACCGGTGTTTCCGAAGGAGACGGGCCGAAAGAGTTTCACCTGGTCCTGCTCGATAACGGGCGGACCAAGGTTCTGGCCGACACGATGGGGCGTCAAGCGCTGAACTGCATCCGTTGCAGTGCCTGTCTCAATATCTGTCCGGTCTATGAACGAACCGGCGGCCATGCGTACAACTCGGTCTATCCCGGACCCATCGGCGCGATCCTGACGCCGATGCTCGCGGGAGTCGAGAACGCCGGCTCTCTGCCCTACGCCTCGTCGCTCTGTGGCGCTTGCTACGACGTCTGCCCGGTCAAGATCAACATCCCTGATGTTCTCGTACATCTCCGAGGGAAGGTCGTCCGCCGGAAGCAAGATCGATGGGGCTGGCCTGATCCCGAGAATCTGGCCATGAAGATCCTGGCTCGGATCTTCGCAAGCCCCAAACTCTTTGCCCGATCGCAGAAACTCGGCAGGATCGGTCAGAAGCTGGCAATGAACAAAGGCTTCATCGAGCATCTACCAGGCCCGCTCGCCGGCTGGACAATGACCCGCGACGTCTACCCCGTCGCCCAGCAAACCTTTCGCGAGTGGTGGGAGAAGACCCGGTCATGAACAACGCCCGTTCCGTTATCCTCGATCGTGTCCGAAAAGCATTGAGCGACGTTCCGACCGATGAAAAGCCGGGCGATCGGCCCATCCGACGCGACTATCAGACCGTGGATGATTCGTCGGTCGAAATCCGGCTGGAACAGTTCGTCGAACGAGTTCGCGAGTATCGAGCCAAGGTTCATCGGATTTCGTCCGGCAAAATCGCTGAAGCCGTGGCGACGGCCTGCCAGCTTCGCGGAGTGACCGAACTCGTCGTTCCCGACGATCTTCCCGACGAGTGGATACCGCAGTCAATTTCGGTCCTACGCGATCAATTGCTCACGAATGAGCAACTCAACAGCAGCCAGGGCGTGCTCACTGGTTGTGCCCTTGGGATCGCGCAGACGGGCACGATTGTCCTCGATCGTGGTGACTACCTGGGACGCCGGGCGCCGACTCTTGTCCCGGACTTTCATCTCTGTATTGTCTTCGAGAATCAAGTCGTCGGGATGGTCCCGGAAGCCGTCCGAGCACTGGAACCCGTTGTGAACGGTCCCGGCCGTCCGTTGACCTGGATCTC
>JAJYCH010000706.1 GCA_021778575.1 Planctomycetota bacterium | reverse complement strand
ACGATTCCGTCCGGCCCGACCAGCGCGGTGATATTGCCGCCGGGGCCGCTGACCAGACTCAGCCCCTTGGCGAGTCCGGTCACTTCGATGGGGATCTTGTCCATCATCGGCCCGAACATCTTGACCAGCTCGGGCAGCGGGATATCGTCGCCGGGTGCCTGGGCACCGCTGGCGATCCCGCCCAAAGCCGAGGTCGCCGTCAGAGCCGCCAGCGCCTTCAATGCGTCTCGCCGCTTCATGAGATGATGCGTGCCTTCAAGGGTAGAATCGACCCCAGCCACTCCATCAGGGCCGGCGGCCGACCGAGATTCTAGGCAACTTCACGCCCGAGGCAAGTCCTCGTAACGCGGCGGAGCCGCAACAAACCGGTAGCGCGGCGTCGCCGCATCCGTCCCAAAAGTAGGGTGGGTCGAGCCTAAGCGAGCCCCACCATGAGTGCGTGGTGGGACTCGTTGCACTCGACCCACCTCCGAGATGGCGGTCTGATCCCACGCGACCCCTCAAAGCTCCTCGATCTGGCAAGGAGCGCCGATGGCGGTCTCGATGTTCTCGAAAATCTCCTCGATTGCGCGATTCACGGTCTGCTCGGGAAGCTTCCCCTCGACGATCAGGCGAACCATGAAGGCATCGACCTCGGCCCGGATCGTGACCTGATCCACCTCCAGCGCGAACAGATTCAGATCTTCGATCAGGATCGGGTCGTGCGGGACACTCTTCGGCTGGAAGACCTCGTCGTCGAACCAGATCCTCGGCAAGTTCCCGTCGCCGCAGCGGAAGTTCGACAGGTCGGGCAAGTCGAACAGCATCCCGAAGGCTTTTCGTTTGATCTCGAACTGCCGCCAGTCGCGCCGGTCGGTGATCTGTTCCCAGCGGCCGTCGGCGAGATGCAGGCGATATTCCTCGATGTTCTGCCGGTGAACCCGGACTCCCGCCTTCTCAAATTCGATCTCGCCGCCCCGGATGGTGATCGACTCGCCCGACGGGTCGATCTCGGCCTCGTGCTTGAAGATCCAGCCGGGCGAACTGCCGGTGGCCGCGATTGGCTCGATCCGGTAGGTTGACAGGTCGAGGCTCTGGACCGGTGTGAACCCCGGACGTCGGGCATCGAGATAACCCAGACCGCCGATGATGATGATCCGATCGCCGATGAGCGACGCCGTGTGAAAGTCGGTCGGCGGGAAGACGGCTTTGGGATAACCGTAGATCTCGACCTGGTCATCGGGATGAAGGACCACCACGTCGTTATAAATGGCGAAGTCAGGATCGTAATGGTCTTCATGTTCGCCGCCGACGCAAATGGTCCGACCATCGACAAGTTTGGTCCGGGTCTGGCCCATCCGGTCGAAGTTCCAGATCGGCCCGCCAGCGCTGATCCGGCAGCGATTATTCCCTTTCACCAGCGCAACCAGGGCTTTCCCAAGTCCGACAAGAACCTCGCTGGGCTTGCGGAACTGGAACAGAACCCGTGTTTTCGAGGGATTCATGAACTGAATATAAGTAACGGCGTGAGCCTCGAACCGCTCACGGAGCCGGTAAGGCCCATTGCCGTCCTGGACCATCGCTTCCCAGAACGCCAGGCGCATCCGCTCGGGATTGGTCCGGCCAAATCGGAGGCTCCGCTGCTGTTCGAATGTCTTGCGATCGAGCTTCATTGAATTACCTGAGTCGAGATCCCTGTACACTCAGTGTGCTCCCGTTCGCTTACTTCCCGCCTGGGGCCAGAGGTACCTTCTTCTCACTGAGGAGACAAGGCTTGCAAGGGTTCGCCAACCGGTTCTGGCAATTGCTGTCGGGTAGGGCTTGCCCTGCCGGATTTTTTGAGCCGGATGGGACGCATCCTCTTGTGTCAAAAGGGAAAACGGCAGGGCAAGCCCTACCCTACGGGATCGCCGAGCCGAGAAATAGTCGCGAGTGCCGGAAACCGTTGGCGTATCTGGCTTGCGAGGTCACGTCAGCGACTCATCGAGCCCGGGAAACCGCTTTTGTGGGCCAGCCATCGCACCTGGTGCAGACGAACAGATGAAACGTCCCGGTCGCGCCTGAGCCGAACTCGTGAGGATCGCCGGGCTTTTGATCTCGGCCAAATCCGGGTCCCTTGGCTCGATCTTCAACCGGCATCCAGCGCCGATCGTTTCCGCCGCCCCACTCGCCGTCGGCCACGGTCAACAAATGCGTCATTGGCCGCTCACATGTGCAGACGGGGACTTCCTTGTCTTGTTGCCAGCAGACGTAGCCGCCAACCTTGGTCGACGGACAGACGCTGCATTCCCAGTTGTAGAAGTCGATCGGGGTATCGCCCGCGTGTTCGATCTTCCGGACGGCCTTCCAGCGGTCGATCCGCCGCTCCAGCTTCGGGTCGAGATCCTGCGAGTTGGGATATTCGACGACCCGCTCGGGATGGAACCGGCTGGGACTGGCGAACCAACCACTGTGCCGTTCGACCATCGGCGGATTGGCGGATCGCCGCTCGCTCACCTGTCGCGAGTTTCGCCAGTAAACCCGGTGATGGAGACGACCGTCGGGGTCTTCCCTCGGCGGAACCTCGACGCAATACGGGAACCAGAGGAGCTGGAACAGGTCGGTCCCGGCGGGAAACGGCATCTCGGGGAAGTCGGCGGCCCGAAGTTGCAAGATCGGCGCGAACGGGATCGACGTTCCCGGCGGTATCGGCCCGACCTCGTCGCGTCGCTTCCCGTCTTTGAGTTCCAGATCGATCATAAATGGGGCAGACAGGCCCGACTGAGTGAACCGGGCGACCTTCGCCTCGTCATAGGCTGGCCAGGGTTCGTCGATTGGCCAGAGGAATGTTCCGCCGAGCTTGCTCGCATCAACGGGTCCGTCAGCCGCCAGCCTCGGGTGAAGCCTGACGGTCGTCTTCGCCAGCGGAGCGAGTTCAGGGACATCCTTGAGAACGTCGAGAATCGGCGGCGGAGTTGTCAACATTCCCGATCCTTGGTCCGGGGACGAAGTGAGAACTTTCGACGGCTGGCCGCTCCCGCCCTGGCTTCCACAACCCGCCTGCGCGGAGGCGAACACGAGCATCAGCCCAAAGAACCGAAGCCCTCGGAATTTGATCCGGGTCAAGCAACCCAATTCAAGTGGCATGGCCTCGATCCCCGTCGCGCCTGAGATGCCGGATGGTTTCTTGTCGGCGGGTCTGGACCCAGCTTCGGGGAAATTCTGGGGCCAGACCCAGCCTACCAGGGTTTCCACTATTGGAATCCGAAGGAAACCCCCTGTACGCGAGCCCCACCGCGCCTTCGAGATGG
>JAJYCH010000705.1 GCA_021778575.1 Planctomycetota bacterium | reverse complement strand
GAACAATTTAAACGACTTCCCTATACCGAGCCGGTCGAGATCCTGCCCGGAATCACCCTGACCTATCACGACGCCGGACATATCCTGGGCTCGGCGATCATACAGCTCGATTTTGTCGAGGATGGTAAGCCTCGTCGATTCGTCTTCTCGGGGGATCTGGGACGGCGGAACATGGGCCTCTTGCCCGACCCGACTCCGATCCGGAACATCGACATCCTTGTCTCCGAAAGCACTTACGGCGGTAAGGAACTCGACCCTTACGACAAGCTGATCAAGCAGTTGCATGCGATCGTGGCTCGCGCGATCCGGCTCCAGTCGCGCGTGGTCATCCCGGCGTTCAGCCTGGGTCGGACCCAGCGGATGGTTTATTGCCTTCAGGAATTGTTCGCGATCCACAAGGTCCGGCCGATTCCGGTCTATGTCGATAGCCCGCTCGCTCTTCGGCTGACCGACATTCACCGCGAATTCCCCGAGGCTTACACCCCCGACGCTCAGCGGCTGATGGATAAAGATCCCAAGTATTTTGGTTCCAAATACGTGGAATTTTGCGAGACCTGGGACGACTCGCGGCGACTGAACTATCAGCCGGGTCCGATGGTGATCATTGCCTCGTCGGGAATGTGCGAGGCCGGCCGGATTCGACACCACCTGAAGCATACGGTGGCCGAACCCGACAACGCCATCGTGATCGTCAGCTACCAGGCCGAAAAAACCCTGGGGCGGAAGATCGCCGACGGCGTCGAGCGAATCCAGATCATGGACCAGTCCTACGAACTGAACGCCGCGGTTTACGTTCTCGATGGATTCTCGGGCCATGCCGACCGGAATGATCTGGCCTGGTGGTTCGCGGAGTCGGGAGGCAACATCGGCAATGCGTTCCTCGTGCATGGCGATCCCGAAAGTCTCGAAGCCCTCGCGCCTGTGCTCCAGCCTCACGTGAACTCACCGGTGATCATTCCCGAGCGCGGAGCGTCTTACGAAGTCTGAACGTCGCGGGGTACCCCTACCGAGCCAGGCTTAAAGATGCCGTTAATTCGCTATCAGAGTCCCGACGATTCGTCGTTTCTTGTCTTTGATGTTCTGCGCTTCCGGGTTGACCATGGTTTGTTCCTGCTCAAGATCAAACCGCTGAAACAGAGTCTGGCCGATCGGCTGGAGGAACAGCGCGACTGGAACCTGGAGGCGATGAAGCTGTTCCAGGAAAACCGTCGCGTTGCGGCCTGCCTGGAATGGCTCGAATCGCTCGGCGACGATTCCGAACAGGTGGTCATCCCGGACCTGAAAGACGAGCCGGCCATCGACATCGTCGCCAACCGATTAATTGGTGAGCGCGAATACGACCGGGTTTTCTGCACGGCTTGCGAGGTCGAGTATCAGGCCGGTCAGATCCGCCTCGAACCGTGGGCGTTCGAGGAGGACGGAGTGACCGTTCGCGGGCAACGGTCACTCTGTCGTCAGGAACATATCATCCACGTTCAGACGGACGAGCTGGATGTCGCCGAGATCGAGTTCGAGGACTGATCAACCGGGCTTGAGCCCGGTGGCCAGCTCGGCGACGAACTGACCGATCTCGCGGACGACCTCCGGTCGAGGTCGCGCGCTGGCATTCTCAAGCCGACGGACGAGAGCGCTGCCGACAATCAGACCGTCGGCGAACCCCGAGAGGTCGCGAATCTGACTCGACGTCCCGATCCCAAATCCAATGCAGATCGGTAAATGGGTCTGCGACCGAAGCCAGGCGACATTTTCCGCGAGTTCGGGCGGAAGGCTCCGGCGTTCGCCCGTGATTCCCGCGACCGAGACGTAATAGATGAAGCCCGTGGTCGAACTCGCGATTTTCAGAGCCCGGTCGCGAGGGGTCGTCGGCGTGATGAGCTGGATCAGCCGAAGATCAACCTCGGTGGCCATCCGGCAGAGCAGCTCCGACTCCTCGACCGGTAAGTCCGGCACAATCAGTCCGTCAAATCCGGCGGATCGGGCGTCCTGGAGGAACCGTTCAGCCCCCTGACGATGAATGATCGCGTAAGAGATCATCGCGACCAGGGGAGCGGCGGCGGTCGGGCCGTCGATGTCCTCGGCCCGGAGCGATCGAAACGTGTCGAAGATCCGTGCCAGCTTGACCCCTCCACGCAAGGCCCGGGTGTAACTGGCGGCGATCACCGGACCGTCGGCAACCGGGTCGGAATAGGGAATGCCGACCTCGATCATGTCAGCGCCTTGTCGGAGAGCCTCGACGACGATCTCGGAGGTCGTCGCGAGGTCGGGGTCACCCGCCGTGACAAACGGCATCAAGGCGGGACGTCCCTCGCTCTTCAGGCGGGCGAACAAGGCATCAATGCGGTTCATGCGGTGCTCGGTCGATCGGGATAGTTTTCGGGATGCTCTGTCTCGGTTCGCTCAGCCCAGCGGTTCGCCCCGGAGCCGGGCCACCTCGAACGCGTCTTTGTCCCCTCGGCCGGACAGGCAGACGACCAGGATCGCTTCTCGGTTTTGCCCGGCGGCTTCCTTGAAGGCCTGAGCCAGAGCGTGGCTGGATTCGAGCGCGGGAAGAATTCCTTCGAGCCGGGCCGTGGTGTTATACGCTTCCAGCGCCTCGGCATCGGTCACGCTCTCGTAGCGAACTCGCCCGGTGTCTTTCCAGTAGCTATGCTCGGGACCAACCCCGGGATAATCGAGCCCCGCCGAGATCGAGTGGACGTCGTCGGTCTGTCCGTCGTCATCCTGGAGAACATAGCTGAAACTGCCGTGGAGGATTCCCGGTCGTCCCTGGGTCAGGCTCGACGCATGGTCGCCCGAGATCGGGCCGCGCCCACCGGCCTCGGCCCCGATCAGTTCGACCGAGTCATCCTCGATGAACGGGTAGAACATCCCGGCGGCGTTCGAACCGCCGCCGACGCAGGCAACGACTTGATCGGGCAGACGGTTGAATCGGGTCAGGCACTGACTCCGTGTTTCGCGACCGATCACCGCCTGAAAGTCGCGGACGATCATCGGAAACGGGTGCGGGCCGACGACGCTACCGATCGTGTAATGCGTTTCCTTCGACGAGCCCATCCAGTCGCGCATGGCTTCGTTGGTGGCGTCGCGCAGGGTCTTCGATCCCGAGGTGACCGGAACGACGTTCGCCCCCATCGTCTTCATGTTGAAGACGTTAAGCTTCTGGCGGCGAATATCCTCCTCACCCATGTAGACCGTGCATTCCAGGCCGAAGAGCGCACAGGCCGTGGCCGTGGCGACTCCGTGTTGACCGGCCCCCGTCTCGGCGATCACCCG
>JAJYCH010000704.1 GCA_021778575.1 Planctomycetota bacterium | reverse complement strand
GTGATCTACGGAGCGACCATCGCCGACGCGGCAAACGCCGGGTTCAGCGAACTCTCGATTCCTGCTCGCGAGATGGTCCGGCTTGGAAACAGTCCCCTGGTCGTCGTCGGGGGGTTGCTGGCCGAAGAATGCGCCGGGTTATTTCAGGAATGGCGCGAGCGGTCGCTCAACGGCGCTTATTGAAACCGCTTCGTTCCGGGCCGGAGAGATCGAGAGATGGCGATCGTTCGTGAACAACCGGAAACCGGTGAAGAGTTGAATTTGTCGTATTCGAACGCCGACATGGCGCCGACGCCGCTTTCGGCCCGGAAATGGGGAGCGCGCGATATCGCGGCCCTCTGGATTTCGATGTCGGCCTGCATACCCACCTATATGCTGGCCTCGTCATTGATTGCCGAGGGGATGAACTGGTGGCAGGCGGTCCTCACGATTTTTCTGGGCAACACCATCGTCCTGATCCCGATGATCCTGAACGCCCATGCCGGGACGAAGTATGGGATTCCTTTTCCAGTCTACTGCCGGGCCTCGTTTGGTCTCCGAGGGGCGAACGTTCCGGCAATGCTTCGAGCCCTGGTCGCCTGCGGCTGGTTTGGCATCCAGTGCTGGATCGGCGGTCAGGCGATTTACACCGTATTGAAGATCATTTTGCCAGGATGGAATGAGAGCGCCTCGATTGCCTTTCTGGAAATCAACCCCCCGCAACTTGTTTGCTTTCTGGGGTTCTGGGCATTGAATATGGCCGTCGTGCTCATGGGAGTCGATTCGATTCGTCTCCTGTTGAACATCAAGGCACCCCTTTTGATCGTCCTGGGGCTGGCGCTGCTAGTCTGGGCCTATCGAGCGGCTCATGGATTCGGGCCGATGCTCGAACAGCCTTCGAGTTTCGATCCGGGTGGTCCCAAGGCGGGTATGTTCTGGGCGTTTTTTATTCCGTCGCTCACGGCGATGGTCGGATTCTGGGCGACCCTCTCGCTGAACATTCCCGATTTTACTCGTTATGCCTACACCCAGCGCGACCAGGTGGTCGGGCAGGCTCTGGGACTCCCGTTGACGATGGGTTTGTTCTCGTTCATCGGCGTGGCCGTGACCTCGGCGACCATGACGATTTACGGACAAACAATCTGGGACCCGATCGTCTTGCTCAGCAAGTTTCGCGATCCGATCGTCCTGACCGTCGCCATGTTCTCGCTCGCACTGGCGACCCTGGCAACGAATATCGCGGCGAATGTGGTTGGCCCTGCCAATGATTTTTCGCACCTCTGGCCCCGACGGATTGGATTTCGGATCGGTGGCCTGATCACCGGATTGATCGGGATTGCGATCCAACCCTGGCGATTGATCGCCGATCCCAAGGGATACATCTTCATCTGGCTCGTCTCTTATTCCTCACTCCTGGGCGCGGTGGGCGGTATCCTGATCGCCGATTATTACCTGATCCGGAAGACCCGGCTCGACTTGAATGGATTGTACGATCCCGCTGGTCCGTACTGGTACTCGAATGGTGTCAATTCGGTTGCCCTCTTCGCGCTGATTGCGGGAATTGCCCCGTGTATTCCAGGGTTTCTCGCCACGACCGGTCTTTTGACTGTCGCCAAATTCTGGACCGACCTGTTCGGATATGCCTGGTTCGTCAGCTTCGGGGTCTCGGCACTGGTCTATCTGGTGCTGACGAATCTGACGAGTCGGTCGCAAGACAGGTCATCAATCGAGTTGGCTTCGATGCCAGCATCCGTGGCGGAATGAAGCGATTCGTTCGGTGATCGTTTCAGAGTCTCCTCTTCAAGTGGATCGAGGTCGTCATGGCTCGGATCGTTCGAGGCGGTTTGATTCAGGCCACGCTTTGCGAGCCGGTGACCTCGCCCGCGTCGAAGATCAAGGCGGCGATGATCGAGAAACATCTCGAACTGATCGCAAGGGCGGCTGAGGATGGTGCACAGGTCGTCTGCCTGCAAGAGCTTTTTTACGGACCGTACTTCTGCGCCGAGCAGAAGACCCGATGGTATGAAATGACCGAGAAGGTGCCCGATGGACCGACGATCAAGCTGATGGCCGAGGTCGCCAAAAAACATGAAATCGTCCTGATCGTTCCCGTTTATGAAGAAGAAATGACCGGTGTCTATTACAACACGGCAGCGGTGATCGATGCCGATGGGTCGTACCTCGGAAAGTTCCGGAAGATGCACATCCCTCATTGCGATCCCGGTTTCTGGGAGAAATTTTACTTCCGGCCCGGCAATCTCGGCTATCCTGTGTTCGACACCCTGGTCGGCAAGGTTGGCGTTTATCTCTGTTACGACCGCCATTTTCCCGAAGGTGCGCGCTGCCTGGGACTTGCCGGAGCCGAGATCGTCTTTAACCCCTCGGCAACCGTGGCCGGGCTCTCGGAATATCTCTGGAAGCTCGAACAACCCGCGCACGCGGTCGCCAACGGCTATTTCGTCGGCGCGATCAACCGGCCCGGCTTCGAGGAACCCTGGCGGATCGGCGAGTTCTACGGTCAGAGTTATTTTTGCGATCCACGAGGACAAATGCTCGCCGTCGGCAAACGATCGGACGATGATATCGTGATCGCTGATCTGGATCTTGATCTGATCCGGGAAGTCCGGAACACCTGGCAGTTTTATCGCGATCGCCGGCCGGAGAGTTATGGAGCGATTGTGGAACTTTGAAAGACCATGATGTTTACAATATTTCACTCGTATTGCATTCGAATTAGTCGAAAATTTCGATGGATATTTGTTTTCTTCGTTGATTCATCCGAGTTGAGTGATTCCGAACTCGTCTCCAGTCTCGACAGGCCGACAACTTCGCTCCGGCCGATAACCATCGGAACGTTGATGAGCCTGGTGGCACTTGTCGCGGTTCTGCTCTGGTGGCTGGTCGGAATCACGGCGGAGGCTCAACGCTCGAAACAGGGTCGAAGGCATGAGGGACTCGCCGTGGTGGCGAATTTTAGTCTGTTATTTTGGGAGCGAGAATCGGAGCGTAATCGAAAACTTCTGGAAAAATCCCGGCACTCTCAACTGCTTACAGCCGATGGCCAATCTCGATCGACACGATCAAGTGCTCACTTCGAACTTGAAGAATATCAACAGAAACTCGATTTTATGATCCAATCCTGTCGAACAAAGGGTCGGTTTCATGAAGAGATGAGGGAAAAATATCGTCAAGCAGCCCGAAATCGCTGGAGTCAAGTCACTCCCGACCCTCCCGAACCACCAGAGCCAAGGTTCCCAAGAACTTCTTATTGATCGTCACTTCATTAAATGATCGAGCATACCAACTTCA
>JAJYCH010000703.1 GCA_021778575.1 Planctomycetota bacterium | reverse complement strand
AGCAAACAAGTCCTGACCTGGCCCGATCGTCGTCGATGGTGGTGGGTGGCTCTGCTGAGTGTCGTGATTCTCGATCCCAACGCGACGTCGGGACAACAGAAACCGGTCGACTACGTCCCGCCCGACTCGCTTGATGATCCCCGGATCGCGATTTTTCGGCGGATCGCGAAGGTCTGGGAAGCTCGGAGTGGTCCCCAACGCAAGGTCATCGATCAGGTTTGCCTCGTCCCCGACTTTCCCACGTACTTGCAAGCCATCGCGTCCTGGGACGAGGAACACTATTTTCCGATCCTGTTCGACGACGTCGAAACGAACTTTCGATTTATCCGGGCGTTCAAACCCGCCCGGATCATCCAGTTGCCTCGGTCGACCGATCCCGCCGTCGCCGAACCGGCCTGGGACAAGATTCTTGACGCGGTCAGCGCATCCTGGGCGAAAGAGAGCGATCCCAACGCCTATCGTCCACCGGGCGATACCGTTCCCAAGGGGTTCGGTCCGACCCAGCCAGGCATGGTCTTCTCCGCACCGGGCGCGCCGATGCTGGCCGGGGCCGTTGCCCTGGCCGCAGGGCGGTTTCAGCCGCTGATCCGGATCGATTATCCCAGGAAATTCGCCGAGACCCTGCAACAGGCCGAGACCGACTCGTTTGCCGCCTTGTTCACCGCCAAGGTCAAGGAACGAGTGACGATTTTTGACCGGATCGGTGACGATTGCGACTTCTTGACCATCGCCGGTGATTGGCCTTATGCCACGGGTGGCGACGATTACAGCCGCTACGCTGTCGACGATCGTATCGGTCGGCTGGTCAATTCTCCGTTTCGCTGGGCCTATACCGGCCGGCTGCTCGGCGACGCGAAACAGAGCGTCTATCGAGCGATGTGTAGCCTGTTTCTTCAGCCGGACTCGGCCGTGCTCTTTAACGGCTACGAGGAAAAGTCGCCGCCCTGGTCGATTTATTCCACGCAGGCCGCAGCGATTCGACTCGATACCGTCCTTCGGACCGGGCAAGTGGCCGGATTTAACTCGACCAGCATCGACGGCTGGCACGAAACGTTCGACCCGTTCAACAAATTTGGCCTGGTGATGATCAATTCGTCGGGTTCGCCGACGAAATTTAACATCCAGACGACCGAGGGCTCAACCTCCGACATCCCGTTTACCATCCCGTCCGCCGTGCTGATGATCCACAGTTACTCGGCCACCGACCCGACCGATCCCGACACGATCGCCGGGCGCTGGCTGGCCAACGGAGCTTTTGTCTATTTCGGATCGATGGAAGAGCCGTTTCTGCAATCGTTTCGACCGCCGTTGCTGGTTGCCGAGATCATTCGCGAGCACTTGCCGTTGGTGGTCGCCGTCCGGGCGACTCCGGCCGAGGCCTATGGGAAGCCGTGGCGACTCGTGTTTCTGGGCGACCCGCTCTATCGACTCAAACCGTCGGCGGAAGCTCGAATTCCCCGGGAATCGTCGTTCGGTCCCACCGCGAACTGGTTGACCTACTCCGAGCCCGACCGGCCCACGAACGGTTCCGATCCCGACCTGTTCGTCTGGACGCTCAAAACAGCGCTTACTCGCCTTCAATCGAAAGCCGAACGACGGAACGATCGAGATGACCTGGTCGACACCCTCCTGGCCATCCATCGACAGCGGCTTCCCGTCGATTTTCTACCGCTCTACGATGCGTTGCTGATCGATACCTTGCTCGACGCCAGAAAACGCTCGACGTTGAAGTCCCGGCTTGTGGCGATTCCGGCGAAGGATCGGTCGCCGCTGGTCCGGCGGACGCTGGAAACCTTGATGGCCATGGACCTTCAAGCGGCCATCATCCGCAAGGATGCTCGATCGGCACGGACCGCCTGGAGTGAGCTGATGCGATCGAACCTCGGTGCGGAGCTCAAACGTCAGGCGTCGTCGCGGGTCGGCAAGCTCGCCGATACTCTGCTCCGACGCGCAGACTGGATCAGCCTGCTGAAGGCCACAATCCGCGATCGACCCAAAGCCCCCGAAGTGGAAAGCATCACCACCGAATTGAAGCGGGTCGAGGCCGAAGCCAAGGCCAGCCCGTGACCCTTGGCCCGGTTCAAGGAAGGTATCCGCCGGCAAGTCGCTCGAACGATTCTACCTGGGCGACACACCAGGATTCCTCGCGTCCGAGTTCTCCGGCGAGCAAGTTCGCGACTTCGGGCGCGGCCGCGATGCTGGCTCGGGCGTCGAGAAACAACGCGCGAGTCCGCCGGGCCAGAACATCAGCGACAGATCGGGCCAGTTCAAACCGCGCGGCCCAGATCACCTCGGCCCGAAGGTCGGGCAAACCCGGATGAATCGGTTCGCCCCACTCGGGTCGGTCGGCGATGAGACCGCGAATTTCGCTGGCATCCGAGCCATAAATCGCCAGTGGCCCGGTTTCGGTCCGATCGGTCCAGCCATGGAGCCGGAGCGATTCGGTCCTTGACTCGACCGAGGGCAGACCGGCGACCTCGACCGCCTGATTCACGGCATCTATTCCCATTTTTCGATAGGTGGTCCATTTCCCGCCCGTGATCGTGATCAGCCCCGATTCGGAGACGAACACGGCATGCTCGCGAGAAAGGGACGCGGTTCGACCTGTCCCCCCCTGCCCCAGCAAGGGACGAAGCCCGGCAAATTGTGACTTCACGTCGTCCAGACCCGGCTTCCGGGCGAAGTAGCGCGCGGCGTGATCGAGCAGGTAGGCCACCTCCTCCTCGGACGGTCGAGGCTCCCGCGTTGCGTGATCCACCGGAGTGTCGGTCGTTCCCAGCAGGACCGAGCCTTTCCAGGGAATGGCGAACAGGACCCGGCCATCGTCGGTCTTGGGGATCATCACGGCGGTCCGTCCGGGCAAGAACGAGCGATCGAGGACCACGTGCGAGCCCCGGCTCGGGCTCATGGTCAGGCTGGCCGAAGGGTCATCAAGCCGACGGACCGTGTCGGCCTCGACCCCCGTGGCGTTGATGATCGCCCGGGCCTTGATCGAGTAGACAGCTCCGGTTTCGTTGTCGGTCGCCTCGACGCCCGCGACATTTCCCGACTCTTTGATCAATCCGGTGACCGACATTTCATTGAGAGCGACGCCGCCGAGATCGAGCAGCGTCCGGACCAGACCGATCGCGAATCGAGCGTCATCGAACTGACCATCGGTATAACGAATTCCGCCATGAAGCCGGCGAGGGGCGAGTGTCGGAGCCAGCCGGATCGCCTCGCTTCGTCCCACCGCGCGGGAGCCGCCGACCCCCGAACCAATCGCCAACAAATCGTAAGCCTTGAGCCCGAAGA
>JAJYCH010000702.1 GCA_021778575.1 Planctomycetota bacterium | reverse complement strand
GGAGAAGGACCCATTAACGTCAAGGTCGAGCGATCACCGTCGGGATATCAGCTCCTCCGTGGTGGCCAGCCGTTTCTGATCAAAGGAGCGGGAGGCCGGTCCTATCTTGATGTGCTCAAAGAGGCGGGCGGAAATTCGATCCGGACCTGGGGAGAGGACGATCTTGAACCGTTGCTGGATCGAGCCAATGAGCTTGGCCTCACCGTGACAATCGGGATCTGGCTGGGTCAGCCACGCCAAGGATGCAACTATGCCGATCCCAGTTTCGTACGGTCGGAAACCGAAAAATCGATCCGTTTCTTTCGACGTTACAAGAATCATCCCGCGCTCTTGATGTGGGGTCTGGGTAACGAGATGGAAGGAGACGGCAACGATCCGAACATCTGGAAGACGGTCAACGAGATCGCGCGGATCGCTCATCGCGAAGATCCTGGGCATCCCACAATGATCGTCATCGCCGAACTGGGCGGTAAGAAACTCGACATGTATCGAACGCTTTGCCCGGATGTCGACGTGCTCGGAATCAACTCATACGCAGGTCTTCACTCCCTGGGTGAGCGAATCGAAAAAGCAAGATTCGACCGGCCTTATGTCGTGACCGAATTTGGCCCGCCTGGTCCCTGGGAGGTCGGCCAGACCGGCTGGAAAGCTCCGATCGAACCAAGCAGTACGAACAAAGCCGAGGCCTATCGTCGGAATTACGCCCGGTCGATCGCGGGATATCCAGGCAAATGTCTGGGCTCTTATGCATTCTTCTGGGGAAATAAGCAAGAAGCGACATCCACATGGTTCGGTCTTTTTCTTGCTTCCGGGGAACGGTTGGAGGCGGTCGACGTACTGACGGAAGCCTGGACAGGTCATCCGCCGGCGAATCACTCACCGAGGATCCGTGAAATCCATTGGGATGGGAAAGAAAAAACGCTGTTGCCGGGCACGCGCCAAAAGGCAACCGTCGTCACGGATGACCCGGATCGCGACACGTTGACCGTTCGCTGGGAGATCCGTTCCGAGAGCATGGACCGCCGCGAAGGGGGCGACCGCGAGGCGGAACCGCCACCTCATCCGGAATCGTTTATCCATGCCAGGGGGCTTGATTTCGAGTTCAAGACTCCCACTCGCTCGGGGCCGTGTCGATTGTTCGTGTTTGTCTACGACGGAAAAGGGAACGCCGCGACCGCCAACGTCCCGTTTCTCGTCCAGCCCTCAAAAGAGTGACTCAGAGATTCCAAATCGCGATCGATGGCTCGGTACCTTGGCCTGAAATTCTACTGCTGTCCGGAGGAACTGGATCATGCGGATCGCGATCTTGACCAATGAATATCCCCCTCATATTTATGGTGGGGCTGGTGTTCATGTCGAATATCTGACCCGCGAACTGGCCCGGGTCGAGGACGGCAACCATTCCATCGAGATTCTCTGTTTTGGTGATCAGCAATTTCGCGACGGGAATCTGAGCGTGCGCGGCGTGAAGTCGAACGTGTCGTTGCCCTATCAGGACCCACGGCACGCGAAATTCCAGGACACAATGCAACGCAACCTTGAAATGGCGGGAATGCTCAAGGATATTGATGTCGTTCACTGTCACACCTGGTATACCCATCTTGCCGGTTGTCTTGTCAAGCAATTGACCGGCGCACGTCTGGTCTTGACGACTCACTCGCTCGAACCGCACCGGCCCTGGAAAGTCGAACAACTCGGCACCGCGTACAACGCCAGTTCGTGGGTCGAGCGCACGGCTTACGAAAATGCCGATGGTGTCATTGCCGTTTCCGCATCGATGCGCGAGGATGTTCATTCGCTCTATGGAGTTCCTCGCGACAAGATCCGGGTCATCCATAACGGGATCGATTTGAATCAATACCGTCCGTCACCGAACCCGGCGGTCCTGGCGAAATACGGCATTGATGCCGCTCAACCTTTCATTCTTTTTGTCGGTCGAGTCACTCGTCAGAAAGGCATCATTCACCTGGTCGAGGCGATTAAATCGATCCGAGCAGGGGTTCAGGTCGTCCTCTGCGCCGGCGCGCCCGACACTCCAGAAATAGGCAAGGAAATGGCCGCGCGGGTCGAACGAGCGCGACTAGAGACAGCGAACCGAATCGTCTGGATTCCTGAGATCGTGCCGAAGGATGAAATCATCTCTCTCTACACGCATGCTAGTTTGTTCGTGTGTCCATCGGTCTATGAACCGTTCGGAATCATCAATCTTGAGGCGATGGCTTGTGGCAAGCCGGTCGTCGCGTCGGCGGTGGGTGGGATTATCGAGGTTGTGATCCCCGGAAAAACAGGTCTACTGGTCCCGGTGGATGCCGAAGGAAGCACTGACTTTGAACCCCGAGACCCTGCTCGCTTCGCCAGTGATCTCGCCGAAGCGATCAACAAGTTGATCAGTGATCCCGAACGTCTCCAGGAGATGGGTGCCCGGTCACGCGAGCGCGTCGAACATTTCTTTAGCTGGGTCAGTATCGCTCGATGGACCATGGACTTCTACTGGGATCTCGTTCAGGCGTGAGAGCGCTTGCAACGACGAATCGCTTCCGATACTCCCACCAGACCACCGATTGCCGTGCGATCGATCAAAGTCGGTTCCGGGACGATGGCCTGTCCGGAATCGGTAGATCATGGCTTGTGAATGTCGGATCGGCAGGCTTATCGACTGGCAACTATTGAGAAGTTTCCCATCGGACTCCGGTCATCCGCAATCATTTAATTTTTGAACATAAATTTGTGTGAAGACGGCGTAACGCTTCACCTAAACCACTTTCATCGAATGTAATCAATGGTCATCATCGGGGTTGACACCAGGTAGGATGACTGCTGCAATTCATGTTTGTTACCGGCGGCTCGACTGGAATGGAAAAGGCACGGCATGCAGCGCTGGATCACCCGTTTGGTTGACTGGGTCGGTGGTCACGAACTGGCGACGCTGCTCCGACTACTCGTGATGGCCGTCACGACCTGGGGATTCATTGCGTTGACATCGGCGGTTGTTCGCGGACGGACCAGAACCTTCGATGAACGGATTTTGCTCGCCCTTCGTGTTCCCGGCAACCTGGCGACGCCGATCGGACCGGAATGGCTCACCGAAGTGGCTCGCGATTTGACGGCCCTGGGAAGCACAGTGGTTTTGATCCTCGGATTGCTGGGCGTGGCCGGATTTCTTCTCCTGGACCGACGACTCGCGGCGATGTACTTCGTCCTGGCGGCGGTGACAACCGGCTGGCTGCTCAGTCTTGGCTTGAAAGCCGTGGTGGATCGACCGCGACCGATGGTCGTGCCTCATCTCGTTGAGGTT
>JAJYCH010000027.1 GCA_021778575.1 Planctomycetota bacterium | reverse complement strand
AATGCAAGTCCCGCCTCGGACGGTGTGATCTCCTCCGACCTCGAGCCGAATTTCACTTGCCATGAATCGATTCGTCATCCGCTATGGCCAGATGCGGCACATTGGCGAATATGAATGTGTCGAAGGCCTGACACATCCCCGAGGTCAGTGTGTCGTCGTTCGGTCCGATCGTGGTACCGAGATTGGCGAGGTTCTTTGCCAGGCGACCGAGCGGACCGCGCAATTCCTCGAAAATCCGTTTCGGGGCCAGATTCTCCGGGTTGCCACGGCGGAAGATATCGCGGCCGGGAGCCTGCTGGCAGATCGCGTTCGAAAAGGTCTTGCCGCCTGTCGCGAATTCGCCGACAAGCGACGATTGCAGATGGATCTCGTCGATGTCGAGGCGATTTTCGGCGGCGAGCGGATGGTTTTCTATTATGTGTCGGAAAAGCGCGTGGATTTTCGAGAACTTGTCAAAGACCTCGCCCGCGCATTGCAGACCCGGATCGAGATGAGACAGATCGGTGTCCGTGACGAAGCCAAGTTGCTCGCCGACTATGGCGATTGCGGCAAACCCGTCTGCTGTAATACCCACCTTTCGCGGATGCCTCCCGTCTCGATGAGAATGGCCAAGGTACAGAAGACGACCCTCGACCCCTCGAAGATATCGGGACGCTGTGGTCGCCTCAAATGTTGTTTGCGATATGAATTCGACACCTACCAGGCTCTCGAAAGAGAGCTTCCGGGAGTCGGCTCCAAAGTGGTCACCCACCGCGGGCAAGGGCGGGTCCTGGCGCAGGAAATCCTCGCCCAGAAGATTGTGATCGAACTCGAAGATCATCGTCGGATCGTTGTCGGTAAGGAAGAGATTCTGGGCGTGGAGAAGTCAAAATACCACCCGATCCACGATGAGGATGATGATCGCATCGAACCGTGAGCGTTCGGCGTTTCTAGGCGTTCAAAGGAACCGATCGATGAGCCTTCGCGACGAACTGGCGGGGGTCCTGTCTCGTGATCCCCGATACTCGATTCATGCGTATGCGTTCATGTTCGAGGCCCTGGAATATACCAAGAATTTGAAGAAACGGGCTCAGGTCCGTAGTCGGGGGCGGGGCTCTCGGGCCTCGAAGACTCGTCACGTGACCGGTAGAGAGCTCTGCGAAGGGGCTCGGTTGCTCGCACTTTCGCATTACGGACTGCTGGCGCTGGTGGTCCTCAACCAGTGGGGAATCCGGGCGACTTCGGACCTGGGTGAGATCGTGTATAACTTGATTCAGTCGGGTGACCTCGAGCAGTCGTCTGACGACTCTCGAGCCGATTTTGATCAGGTCTATGATTTCGAGGCCGCTTTCCGTCGCGACTTTGTCCTCGCGCTCGATGATGTGGCCTGATTTTGCCGGCGAAAACGCAGGGGAATCGATTGATGGGAATTCGCCAACGGAAGTTTATTCTGGTTCTGTTGATCTATGTCGGTTGGATCATCGCTCTCGGAGTGATGGCATTTACCTCGGGCGACGCACCCCGTCCTCGCCCACCACTGCCCTCTAGCCGTTGAGTCGCCGGGTACTCCTCGACGGGTCCTCAGCTTTATCCGGAAGGCTCGATTATCAATGGCGTGGGGCTGGACTCCGCAACGTCGGGATGACCCCGAACTCATGGATTCTCCGGGTCTTCCCGAGGTCGAAGTCGAGGATGCGTATCGCATTCTGCGGCGAGTCAACAAACAGCTTGGAAACCTCTGGACGATTCGTCGCGAATTCCGCCGGTTTCTTCGCGAAGAACGCTCGATGGCCGCACCCTCGACGACCACGGTCCTTGATGTCGGCTCGGGTTCCGGTGATCTGGCCGAAGCACTCGTTTCGATTCAGCCGGGTCTTGACCTGAGAGTCATCGCTCTCGATCGCGACCCAACAGCGGTCGCATCGGCACGCCGTCGGAACCTCAACGTCGTTCAGGGGGATGCGCTCAAAATCCCGTTCAATGATCGTTCGATCAACCTTGTCCTCGCTGTCAAATTTGCTCATCACTTTCAAGGCCCGGCCCTTGAGCGACTTCTCGGCGAGATGGCACGGGTGGCCCAACAGCGAGTGGTCATCCTCGATATCCGTCGACACTGGGTGGCTTACTGGGGTTTTCGGGCCTGGAGCCTGGTTTTTACGACCAACCGATTGGTCCGCTACGATGGTCCGCTCTCCGTCCTGCGCGGATTCACTGCCGACGAGTTGGTTCACCTGGCTTCCGGGTTTCCCCAGTTCGACTGGACGGTCCGCAAGTATCCGGGATTTCAACTGGCTCTGATTGGCCGACGGATCAAAAATTTTGACGATTGAGCGCTTTCCCGGTCGTGCGGTCAAATCTCAGTTCTTCAGCGGGAAGACCCGCTGGCCTCGCGCAATTCTTCAAAAAGCCGCTTGAGGTCGTCTCGTTGATAGTGGGCATTCAATCCACTGGGGTTGGGTAGGACCCAGAGTTTCGCGATCCCGATCGTCTCATTCTGAAGTCCCACCTTTGCGTCGAGGCGATCGAACGCCGACCGATAGGCCGTGATTCCCAGGAAGGCGACGATTCTCGGCGAATAGATGCGGACTTTATCCTCGAGGAGTCGACCACCCTTGACAAACTCCTCGGCTGTCAGTTCCGCCGCCGTCCGTGTTGCCCTGGCGACGAGATTTGTGATCCCATATCCAAGGTCGACCAGCAGCGCCCCTTCAGATGGCGAGAACAGGCGAGGTGTAAACCTCGCCGCCAGGAGTGTCGGCCAGAAACGATTTCCGGGTCGTGCAAAATGATGACCGACCGCCGCAGAATACAGGCTAGGATTGATCCCGGAAAAAAGAACCTTGAGATCTGGGGCAATTATGTCGTCCACCATTTTTCCGTGAGCCAAGTCGAGCTGTTCACGACTCGGTTTCCCTGATCTGACGTTCTCGCTCGGCTCTGGCATGGACTCGCTCGCGATTGATTTTCATTCGGGAAGATTTATTTCGACCCGGGGACAGTTTGCCCGAATTCCCTGCGCTGATTCCGCAAAGTCAATGCAGACTCTGGGAAATTCGCAAAATTCCCAGAGTGCGCATTCGTTGTTTTTCGTATAATGCGATAGTCCGACGCTCGCCGTCCTGGATTCGGTCGGGTCGTTTCCAGTCTATCGGGACAATGTATTTCAGGAGTTTTCTACCATGAGTGACCGCAAAATGATGGGATTCGTTCTCGCCTCAATGATCGGTATCGGATTGGGAGCCGAGGCTCAGGCCCAGACTCCGCAAAAGACGTTGCCGGCGGCTCAGTCGCCCGCGAAGGTGATGCCGACTCCGGTTGCTCCGGCGAAGGTGATGCCGACTCCGGCCGCTCCGGCGAAGGTGATGCCGACTCCGGTTGCTCCGGCGAAGGTGATGCCGACTCCGGTTGCTCCGGCGAAGGTGATGCCGACTCCGGTTGCTCCGGCGAAGACGATGCCGACTCCGGTTGCTCCGGCGAAGGTGATGCCGACTCCGGCCGCTCCGGCGAAGACGATGCCGACGACCGCTCCTCAGATGCCGTCGAAAACCCTGCCGGCCGCTCAGCACTGAGCAGATCGGCTCAATCTGGTTGAGATCGCCCCGGTCGCACTTGCGGCTGGGGATTTTTTTTGTCAATTTTTTCTAATCTCGTTTCACACAAACTGAATTGATCGAATCGTCCAGGATGGTCGTAAGATGTTGTTTGGTAGAATTTTGCGATGATTCACTGAGCAATAAAAAATCGTGATAATTTGAATTCAATTGTCAGACGGGGATGAATCGTGGCGAGTGGAGGGGTGAGGAGTTCCCTGGCAGGTCTTCCGGGCATTCGGTAAACTGTGCGTACAAAGCAGGTGCCCAGGGTGGCGCCACTTCGGCGGACGCGAATGTTAACCGGGACGATAGCGCCTGGCAGACGCTCACAATTTCCGACCTCAACTCGGATGGGTTCGTCGTGTTGGTGAGTCGGTATGAGGTCGAGAGCATTCGCCCGAGCCGAACGGACCAGCGTGGTCCGTCCGACCGAGGACCAAGGCACGGCAAGCGACCGAGACGAGATTCCGGCCTTCTGCCGCTCGTCTCGATGAGGAGTGGATGGCTGCTATGATGATTTATGTCGGGAATCTGGATTACGGTACCACTTCGGAGGAGCTTCGGGCGCTGTTCGAGCCTTTTGGCGCGGTGGCGATGGCGGAAGTTCAGGTCAAAGCGCGGACGGGTCAGTCTCGCGGGTTTGGGCTGGTTGACATGCCGCAGAAATCGGAGGCCGAAGCCGCAATCGCCGCGCTGAATAATCGCGACTACAAGGACCGGGCTCTGACCGTGAATGAATCAAGGCCCCGTCGGACGGTTCGCGACCTCTACGCGGGCGGCGGATGGTTTGGCGGCGGACATGGTGGCTGATTGACGACATCCATCCGGCCCATTTTTCCCCTTGGACCCGTCCTTCAGGTCCCGATATGCTGGCTCCTCCGGGTGAATCTTCCCCTCCCGACCTTGCTGACCGGGCAGGTTGGGCGGGGATTTTTTTTCAAACACCCGAGAGAAAACCAAACGATTCCGGGAGAGCCGCTTTCCCGGTCTGTTCGTTCTTTTTATGATCGTATGCACTGGGGCGGGGGGAATCTTTCCTCGCGAGTTCAATCGCCGCGCGTTCCGGTAACCATTTGAACAACAACGACGATTCCGATGCTCGCCCCGAGTCCGCCATGACCAAGCCCGAACGTGAACGCAGCCTCGCGATGTTCGTCGATCTCGAAAACCTTGCGATGGGGTTTCAGAATCAGCGGAAAACCAAGTTCGATATCACCAAGGTTCTCGAACGCCTGGTCGAGAAGGGCAAGTTGATCGTCAAGAAGGCCTATGCCGACTGGAGTCGATATCAGGCTTACACCGCGCCGTTCCACGAAGCGGCGATCGAGTTGATCGAGATCCCTCGGCGGAGCCAGACCGGCAAGAATTCGGCCGATATCCGACTGGTTGTCGACGCGATGGATCTGGCCTGGAGCAAGCCGCACGTCGATACGTTCGTGATCGTCTCCGGCGATTCCGACTTCTCGCCACTGGTCTCGAAGCTCAAGGAAAATGGCAAGCATGTCATCGGTCTGGGGATGAAAGGCTCGACTTCTGAACTCCTCCGCGATAACTGCGACGAATTTATCTATTACGAAGATCTCGAGCGGCAAGAACAGGACGAGCAGCAACTCGCCACGAATCTCTATGCTGATATGCCCGATCGGAAGCGCGAGGTCTACACTCTGCTCGTCGAAGCGTGCAACGCGCTCCGCCGCGAGAACCACGAAGTTCTCTATGCGTCGATGATCAAAGATACAATGAAGCGCAAGAAACCGTCCTTCGACGAAAGCTACTATGGCTACCGTAGCTTTACTCATCTTCTCGAAGAAGCCGATAACCACGCCATCTGCGATATCGAACGCAACCCCAAGAGCGGGACTTATGTAGTCACCCGGTTCGGCGAACGGGAAGCTCCGAAAGAAGGGGAAGCTCCCAGAGCCCGCGAGCGAAATCATGGACGAGGGCGTCGCTCTTGATCGTTGCTTGACCGACCGCCCAATCCCCGGCCTCTCGGCGTGCCGTCAAGGGACCGGGAAGCCAATGGTTCCCAGGATCGTCGTCAGGGCAATCAAGGGGATTCCCGTGATCGCCGAGTGGTCCGCCGAATCGATTCGCTCGAACAGGGTAATCCCGCGGGATTCCAGCTTATAGCTCCCCGAACAGTTGAGCGGCTGGTCAGCTTCGACGTAACGGCGAGTCTGTTCCAGCGAAAGCGGGCGTAAAGTCAAGCTCGTCACGTCGGTATGAGCGTAGACCTTGCCGTGCTGAATGACCACCAGCGCCGTGATGAGTTCGTGGGTCCGACCGGAGAGCCTCCGAAGCTGTTCAACCGCGGCGGCAATGCTTCCCGGCTTACCGAGGACCATCCCGTCGATGGCGACGAGTTGATCGCCGCCGATCACGGTCGCCTCGGATTCGAGCCGGGCGACGCTCTCCGCCTTGGCCAGGGCCAGGTGTTCAGCAAGTTCGCGTGGATTAATCGAACCCAGGGTTGGCTTGATCGCTTCCTCCTCAACCAGCGGGGCCACGCAGCGGAACGGCAGGCCGAGCCGCCCAAGGAGACTCCGGCGATAGGGCGACGTGCTCGCCAGGATCAGTTCCATCGGGTGTCCCTCTTTCGGACGGAATCCATTTGGAGATCCGAGGCCGGCCTGAGACAATCAAGCAAACCTTTGCCTCGATCAATCTTCGGATCGTATCACGAAGTCCCGCCAGGTGGTTGCCATGAAAAACGTCGCGACTCGGCTCGTCTTGATGATGGTGGTCGCAGGGTCCGGAGCCTTGCCGGTCGTCGCGGTCGCCAGTGACTCGCTCGAATCAAAACTGACGCCATTGATCCAGGCTCACAAGGGAAAAGTCGCGGTCGCGGTCAAGAATCTCGAGACCGGTGAGTCGTTTACGTATCATGCCGACGTCCCCATGGTCACTGCCAGCCTGATCAAGTTTCCGATCATGATCGAGGCCTATCGCCAGGCCTCGGAGAAGAAAGTCGACCTCGATAAGATGATCACCTTGAAGAAAGCCGACAA
Organism: Planctomycetota bacterium; assembly: GCA_021778575.1. Lineage (GTDB taxonomy): Bacteria > Planctomycetota > Planctomycetia > Isosphaerales > Isosphaeraceae > Tundrisphaera. The sequence goes on along the minus strand of JAJYCH010000027.1, from coordinate 9,362 downwards.
GGTGCCTGGTTCGGGAATCCTGACGGACCACTTCTCCGAGGGGGCGACCTTTCCGCTTCGTGACGCCATCCATCTGATGATCGTTTATTCCGATAACACGGCGACCAATCTGGTCCTCGACCAGATCGGAATCGGCTCGACCGCCGAGACCATGGAACGAATGGGCTACCCCAATACCAAGGCTCACTCCAATGTCTTCCGGCGCGACACGTCCGTCTTTCCCGAACGAAGCCAGCAGTTCGGCATTGGCAGCACGACAGCCGGCGAGATGGTCCGTCTCTGCGAATCGCTCTACAGGAAGGAACTGGTCAGTCCCGAAGCCAGCGCGGCGATGCTCAAGCATATGGAAGCCTGTGACGATAAGGACAAGTTTCCGCGTTTTCTGCCGCCAGGGACGAAGGTTGCCTTCAAGACCGGGAGTCTGAACGCCGCCAAGACCGCTGCGGGGATCATCACCACTCCGGCCGGACCGGTTGCTGTTTGCGTGCTGACGGACGAGAACGAGGACAAGCGCTGGGTGACCGACAACGCCGGAAACCGCCTTTGCGCCGATGTCGCCAAGGTGGTCTTCGATCATTTTCAGACCAAGACTCCACCCAAAGCCGACGTCAAGCCCTGATCGATCACCCATCGTTGATCCCGAGAGAGTCTATTCCATGGCGTTTTTTGATGCGTTGCGCCGCACGCTCAGCGGCGATTCCTCCCGGAAGTTCACTTCGAGGGAGATCGAGGCCGCGTTTCTGGGGGTTGATCCCGATACCTTGCCGATCGCCGACGAGATTCCGTTCAATGCCTCGAATTACGACCGGACGCAATGGGCGAAGAAACTCAAGCGGGTGATCGAGGGACTGCCCGCCACCCAGGCCGAGTGGGATGACGTTGTCGCCGATTCGAAGGCCATGGGGTTCGAGGCCGACTGGATCGCTCTCCGGACCCGCGCCGCGTTTGCACTCCTGGTCCGCAAGGCGGTGGCCGATCAAGTTGTCACCGAGGCGGAACATCGTAAGCTCGACCTCGCCCGCGACCTGATCGGTATTCCCGATGCCGAGGCCGTGGCCATCCTCGAAGGTGTCGTCGCCGAGGCCGAGGCGTTATTTGGCGGGAAAGTCGAGGGAGCCTGATCCCCCGACCGCAATCGTCAGCTCAACGACTCGGGGAGCGCCTGCGGCCGGCCTTCGCGGTCGACGCAGGCGAGCGTCGAATGTCCTTCAGCCAGCAAGACGCCATCACGAAGAACCTCGTAACGGTGCACGATCTTGACGTGCGTGACCCGCTCGACGATCGTCCGGAGCGTGAGCACGTCATCATAATAAGCCGGCTTCTTGAACTTGCACCCCAGGTCGACAATCACCAGCAGATGTCCCGCGTCCTCCATGTCGCGATAGGTCATCCCTCGCTTCCGAAGCAGTTCAGTTCGCCCTTGCTCGAAGTAGACGAAGTAATTCGCATGGTGGAGCAGCCCCATCCGGTCGGTCTCGGCGTACCGGACCCGGATTTGAATCTCGTCCCGGTCGTTGTCGCTCTCGGGCATGGCGATCATCCTTGAATAGTGGTCAGTAGTCAGCAAAGAGAATACAAAATCATACTGACCACTGACCACTGTTTAACGGATCGCTTCGATGATCTTTGCCTTGGTCTTCATCCGGTCGCAGATCTCGCGGAGTTCCTTGCGGTTGAGCACACGATTGCCGCTGATCTCGACCTGGGCGAACTCGTCGACCAGGATAGTCATGACCTCGGTCGCGAGCTTGTATGACTCAACGGTTTGCCAGTCGGCAGCCGGCTCGTTCGACCGGAGGCTCGGCGGCTTGACGTAACTGGCTACCAGTGTGGTCTGCCGGACGCCGACGGTCATCCAGAGCCGGACAGTTCCGGCCTGTCGGTTGTACGAGATCGGCACCGCGACCCGGGTGTCGACTGCGAGGTCGGGGTCGGTGGCAAACGAGCGGAGCCACTCGGTCGCGATCTTCTCGCTCGACGAGCGATCGACGGTCTCTCCATCAAGGAACTCGGCCTTCATGCCGATATCCTCGGCGCTCAGGAGATAAAGCCCATAAAAGAGGCTCCTGATCCAGGCCAGTTCGGCGTGCAAATCCTGATCACGCTCCACGGTCCCGGTTGGTCCTTCGCGAAGTCCCTTGAGCGACTTCAGCGTCGCTTCGCCCAGGGTCGATTCGAGAAAGTTCGCCAGGAACCCATAGCTGCGGGCTGTCCGGAGATAATACGTTGGGTTCGGCTCGACCCGGAGCCTGGGCTTCACCGATTCCAGATCCCGGATCACGTCCATTGCCTCGGCCGTCTTTTCCGCCTGTCGGGCATGGGTCTCGCGGCGCTTGGTGATCAGAGCCTGAAACGCTTCGAGCATCCGTTTCTTGTACGCTTTCGTGAGCAAAAGCTTGTTTGTCTCAGGGCCCTTGTCGGGCAGGAGCAAGGTTTCCAGCGCGTAGGCCTGGTATTCGTACCAGCCGCTCTTGCCGTCGGGCTTGAGGTCGACCTTGCCCGACCGGATCGCCGCGATCAACTCACGCATCAGGTTCGTGTTGGGCGGCAGACCATTGGGGAAGAGTTCCGCGAACAGCACTCCTTCACGCGTGGTCGATGGCGGGAAAAGCGCAAACCGATCGTTCCGTGCGGGGGGTGGACCATCGACCAGGTCGGCTGGGGTCCGGCCTTCGAGGGGGTTGGTCAGCTTCGCGTAGAACGAGTAGGCCCGGACATAGTCGTCCTTGAGCTTCGGGTCGGCCTTCAGGACTCGCGCGATCTCGACGGGAATCGCCGGGTCGAGGATCGGCTGGGCGAAGTAACGGAGTACCCGAAAGGTGTCGGATAGCGACTTGTCCCAGGTATAAAAGCCGATCGGTTTCGCAAGGACCGGAAACGCGAGGAATTGATCAACGAGCGACTTTGCCTCGGCGGAAATCGCGGCTTTCTCGTCCGCCAGGCTCAGGCCGGCGGCCAGATAATCGTCGGCGAGGGAACCCGGGGCGACTTTTTCGCGAATCCTCTGGAGGGTGGCGAGATGCCCCTTCATCGTCTCGCCGTGGCCGAGAAAGTAAGCCCGGTCGATGGCGGCGTAGAGGCCATCGTCGAACTGCTTGGCCTTGCCATCGATCATGTTGAGCGACGGTAGAACCTTACGGCCGGCGACCACGGAGGCGGTCGCATAGTTAGGGTGAAGGACCAACTGGTCGGCTTGCCAGTCGGGATAGATGATGGGAACGTCGAGCTTGATGACGGCAGCGCTGGCGTTCAGGGTCCAGCCTTTCAGCGGCCGGCGGTCGATCAAGGTCGGGTCGAACGTGGTTTTCTTGTCGCTGAGTTGATCATCGACCAGGATCGCCTCGTTGTCCCTGGGCGGGGAGTATTGTTTGATTTCGACGGTTTCGGTGTCCGGGTCAGAGCTGGGTTGTTTTGAAGTCGTGTCGTTTCGGCACCCTGTCGCCAGGAACGCCAGACTGATCAGCGAGATCCGGATGCGCGGGTTCATGAGCGATTCTCGGAGCAGCAAGGGGAGAGGATTCGCCCGGCGCGAGCGCCGTTGTCTCCAATATAACGCCCATACGGACAGACTATTAGCGAATTCGTTGAAAATCGTCGCTTGATGGCTCCCGCTCGGGAACTGAGCCGTAGCGATCAGCGGCGCTTCAGTTCGTTGACCCGGTCTTCTGGGCGATTCGTGGAATTCCCCGGGTTCGGACGACAAGCGGGTAGGGGTCGTAGTTCCAGCGTTCACGGCAGGGATCGCCGGGCTGGTATCCGGTCGAAAGCCAGCGGCGGAAATGCTCAGGAGAGTGATCGATCGACTGCTTCTTGAGCCAGTTTTCGTAGAGTTCGAGGTGCTGGTGAGTCACCACGCCATCGCCGAGACCGAAATACATGTGCAAGTAGCTGAACTGATTTTCCGCATCCGCCAGGGTCGATCCGGGGCGGAGAAGCTCGGCAAAGGCCGTGACCATTCCCGTGCGCTCCGATCCGTGGTAGCAGTGGACCAGGAGGGGGCCATCGGCGGTTTCGAGGACTTCGAGCAACGCCCGGGCCTGGGCTCGCGACATCCACTCGCAGGACGACAGCGCGATGTCGACCTGGGTGGCCCCGGCTTCGAGAGTCGCGGCTCGCTCGTCGCGATACCACGATTCCTCGGGATGCGAACCTCGGAGGTTCAAGACCGTCTTGATCTGGTGTTCGCTCAGGGTGTCGGTCAGGGCCTGCTTCGTCATCTGGCCGGATCGATAGAGTTCGCCGGGCCGGACCGTCCCGAAATTATCCCAGATTCCGAGGATGTAACCCAGAGGCGCGCCAACGATCAGGCTTGATACCAGCAAGGTCCAGCGGATCCAGGTTCGCGCCCTTCGAGACGGCATCGCTGGCGTCCTTCTACTGCGGGAGTGAGTTCGAGGCGAAGGCCTCGATCAGGCGATGATCTTCCCGGTCCTTCGCGGGTCGAGCCCAGGGCAGGGCGGCGACCTCCGCCCAGGCCCGATCGGCCGACCAGCCTTCGTGAGCGATCCGGTAGGCGGCATGAGCCTGGCTCGATCGATGATGACCGGCCACGCAGTGAAAGAAGATCGGTTGCAGAGCCGGGTCGGCAAGAATGTTCGCGGCCTCGGCCATCTGGGCGAGCGACGCGTACGACCCATGGATCGGGATCAACCGCCAGTCGACCCCGGTCTCGCGGACGACCTGGGCTTGCTCGACGTATTTCGGGTCGTTGGTGTTGATCGCCGAGAGCGACAGGATCGTCTTGATCCGCTCGCGAGCCAGAATCCGTCTCAGCGGCCCCGGCGACTGCCAGGCCCCTCGGATGATCCGGCCCGGGACAACGACGGCGACCCGCTTCTCGAAGAAAACGTCTCGCCACTGCCAGGCCGAGTAACCCGCCAGCGGAGCGGCGATCGAGCCCAAGGCGATTCCCATCCAGGTCCGTCGAAGCACCGGCAGGCCCCCGTGATTCTGGTTGTTCGAGCCGCGAATTGTAGCCAAGGGGCCGACTCCGGCAACCCCAAGTCTGGTAGTCTGAAGCCGGAGCAGGAACTTGCCCGAACGGACTGATTTCCAGTTATTTCGGAAGAAAGTGGGATGGATCTCCGGCTTTCCCGCGATGTCACGGGTGAATCTCGGGAATTTCGTGGAGGTGCCTCGATGAAGCTCAGAGGACTGGGATCGGCGGGGCGCGACCTCCGGACCTTGCTCGAAGGCGGTTCGCTCGCGAGCCTGTCCGATGGCGAGTTGCTCGCGCGGTTCTCGGGCGGAAAAGAAACCCCGATCGCCGGGGCCGCTTTTGACGTGCTGGTCAGTCGGCACGGCCCGATGGTCTGGGGAACCTGCCGCAGGATCTTGCGCGACCCGCACGCCGCCGAGGACGCGTTTCAGGCCACATTCCTGATCCTGGTCAAGAAAGCCGGTTCGGTCCGGGTCGACGACTCGCTCGGCCGCTGGCTCCACGGCGTCGGAGTCCGGGTCGCGCTCCGGGCGAAGGGGGCGCGAGCCCGGGCCGGTCGAGAACTTGAGGGGTTCGAGCCCGCCGAGGTTCCTCACGAAATCGACGACCTCAAAGCCGTGATCGACGAGGAACTGGAGCGGCTCCCGTCGCGTTATCGGTCGGTCGTGGTCCTCTGCCATCTGGAAGGCTTGACCCGCGAGCATGCCGCGAGCCGGTTGGGATGCCCGGTGGGAACGGTGAACAGCCGGCTCTCGCGGGCCGGCGAGATTTTACGCAAACGATTGATTCGCCGAGGCTTTGCGCCGGCCGTTGGAGGGCTTGGCGTCTGGCTGGCGGGAGCCGATGTCGTGGCGGCGGCCGTGCCGACCCGGCTGATCGGTTCGAGGGTTGCGCAGGCTCTGAAGATCGCGTCGGGATCGGCACTGGCCGGGGTGGTCCCGGTCGGGGTCGCTGCCTCGATCACTGCTTATTTGCGAGGAAAATTGATGATGAAGATCGCTTGTTCGTTGGCCTTGCTGGCTGGATTCGCCTCGGTCGGGACTCTCACTCTCGCACAGCAGGGTGAGACACGGAAGGTAGAAATCCGGCCTCGAACAGCCGCCCAGGTGAAGGCCGTCGAACCGGACCCGCCGACGCTCGACGAGAAGGTCAAGGCGATCAAGGCCGAGTGGGACGCGGCGATGGAAGTCTATGGGGTCGCCTTCAGGGCCGCGAAGACCGCCACCGAGCAAGCGGAAGTCTACAAACTTCATCCCGAAGTTATCAGCTACTCCAAGCGGTTCTTCACACTGGCGCAGAGTGACATCAAGAGTCCCGCGGCGAGGGATGGACTGCTCTGGATACTCGAACAGTTCTGGATCTCCGACGCCTTTGTCGGCGAGTGGGCGTTGCTCCGAGAGCAGGCGATGGACCTGTTGCTCGAACATCACGGCGACGACTTCAAGGTTGCCTGGACCGCCCTGCGGATGGATGGATACACCTCGCCCAGCCGAGACCGATTCCTCCCGGCCCTCTATGACAAAGCCCAGAGCAAGCGAACCCGAGGCCCGGCCACTCTGGCGCTGGCGCAGTATCGCTGGAAGCAAGCCCAGGCGTCGTTCGGCAAGAAGCTCGAACAGGAAGTCGTCGTCAAGGACGATCACGGCAAGGTCCTGGACATTGGCGCCGACGACAAGGCGTACCACAAGTCGCAATATGAACGCGATCCCGCACCGTTCCGGGCCGAGGCGTTCCGGCTCCTCGACGAATTGATCCGCGATCATGCCGACGAGCCTTACAACACGTTGAAGGGGACGACTTTCGGCGACAAGGCCCGCGAGCTCTTCGACGAATGGTCCAATCTCGCCGAAGGCAAGCCCGCTCCCGAATTCGAGGGCAAAGACCTCGACGGCAAGCCGATCCGACTGGCGGATTATCGCGGAAAGATCGTTATTCTGTCGTTCTGGGCCTCGTGGTGCGAGCCTTGCGCCAGGTCGATCGCCAAGGAGCAGGAACTGGCCGAAAAATGGAAGGGGCAGCCGATCGTCATCCTCGGCGTCAACTGCGACGAGGACCTGGCGAAGGCCCGCCGGTTTGCCGCCGACCAGAAAATGACCTGGGCCAGCGTCAGCGATGGCTCGAAGATGGTTGGCCCTTGCGAGATCGACATGGGACCGATCGCCAGACGCTATCACGTCGGCCGGTTGCCCGCCTTCTTCGTGTTGGATGGCAAAGGTCTCATCCGCTTCAAAGGGGGGGCCGGCGAAGGTCTGGACGTCGCGATCGAGAATATTCTCAAGGAGCCAGAGCCAAAGTGACGCGTTCAATTCTTGTCCTCCCGGTAAAATGGGAGGATTGTGTCGGCCTGGTTAGGTGGTATGGGTCAAGTTTGCCTTGACGGATCGACGAATTCGGTGGTAGATTGAATCCATCTTCGCTGAGCTTCCCCTCGCGCCTTTCCTGGCCTGACGCCACGTTCGCTTCAAATCGTTCGATCCGTTCGCTGGGGAGAATGGCTCATGGGCTTCGATCTATCCCGACGCGTTTTTCTGTCGTCCGTGGCCGGTGTGCTGGGGACCTCATGGGTTGGCGCACTCGCGCAGGAACCGGGACAGGATAAGCCCAAGGGGGACTTTCCTCCGCCCGAGCCGATCCCGCAGGTTCAGCTCGGGCCGATGTTGAAAACGCACCCGATCCGGCGGAATGCCCAGGGGTTCGTCGATGGTGTCAACGGTCGCGCCGTGTTTAACGAGCGCTGGATCGACGCTTCGGTGCTGCCTCGCGACAAGCAGGGGATCTGGGTTCTCGACTTTGCTTACAAGCCATTGCGGATCGTCACCGTTGCCACCCTGGATAAGGGGCGTCGCGACGTTCATTATCTTTACTATCAGGTGATCAACAAGACGGGTGCTCCGCGGATGTTCGTCCCGCAGTTCACTCTGGTCACCGATACCGGCAAGCGGTACGAAGATACCGTGCTGCCCGAGGCCGTGAAGCAGATCCAGAACCGCGAAGATCCGTCGATCCAGAATCTCCACGGCGCCGTGGACATCATGGGAATGGTCCCGCCCAGCGGCAAGCAAGGCGTGGAGGACGCGGTCTTCGGCGTCGCGGTCTGGGAAGGGGTTGACCCCAAGGCCGACCAGCTCACGATCTTCGTCCGGGGTCTGTCCGACGGTCTCAAGGAAGATCCCGCCACCGAGGGGGGGAAACCGGTCGTCCGCCACAAGGCGCTCCAGATCAACTTCATCCGTCGGGGCGACGAGCACAACCAGAAAGAACGCGAGATCATCACCGGCGAGCCCCCCTACGACTGGACCTATCGCTGAGCCGTCAAATCCCCGCGTAGTCGATCGGATCTTCGAGGCCGAGCTTCTCGAATGCCGCCAGACGGAGCGAGCAGGAGTCGCATCGGCCGCAAGATTGTCCTTGCTCGTTCGGGTCGTAGCAACTGTGGGTCAGCGCGTAGTCGACCCCCAGCTCGCGACCTCGCTCGATAATCTGTTCCTTGGTCAGCTCGATCAGCGGGGCATGGACGCGGAACCGTCCGGCCCCTTCGACTCCGGCCTTGGTCGCCAGGTTGGCCAGGTTCTCGAACGCCCTGAGATACTCCGGACGGCAGTCGGGATAGCCCGAATAATCGACGCAGTTGACCCCGACGAAGATATCGAACGCCCCCAGAGCCTCCGCCCAGGCCAGCGCGAGCGAGAGCATCACCGTGTTCCGCGCCGGAACGTAGGTGATCGGGATGCCGTGGGCCATCGACTCGACCGGTCGATCCTTGGGGACCTCGCCGTCACCGACCAGGGCGCTGCCGCCGAACGTCTGGAGGTCGATCGACAGTTCGAGATGTCGGACCACGCCCTGAGCGTCGCCCACCGCACGGGCGGAATTACGTTCCACCGCATGCCGCTGGCCGTAGAGGACGGTGAGGGCATAGCAGGCGAACCCCGCCGCCTTGGCTTCGGCCAGCGCCGTGGCCGAGTCGAGCCCGCCGCTCAACAAGACGACGGCCTTCGGTGGTGATGGGGTCATGGTCGTGGTCTCCGGCTCGATTCGGGTTCGCTCTGTCGGAATTGTTCGCCAGGCGGGGCGGTCGAGACAAGGGGCTGGCGGACTTTCGATTTTTGGAGGGAGTTCCCGACCGAGCTCCGGGCGGTTATGCTCGGCGGAACGTGATCGCTCTCTCGAAAGCCGGCGGAGCAGCCCCTTTGCTCGAAGATCAGTTCCTCGACCTTATCGAACCAATCCTCAAACCGCTGGGCTCTCGGGCCGAGGACGGCGAAGAATATCGCCAGCCGCCGCTCGATGTTCTCCGCTACTTCCGACGTCCGGTCAAGTTGCACTGGCTTCCCTTGATCGGCCGGGCGCTCTCGGTGGTCGCGGTGGTTCGCCAGCCGGTGGATGTCGGGATCGCTGGAGCTTCGAACGACTACAGGGCCTT
>JAJYCH010000701.1 GCA_021778575.1 Planctomycetota bacterium | reverse complement strand
TCTGCCGACTTGGGCGGATTTTTCAGTCGATGGCGAACGGTCGCGACGGCCCGACAGAAGTCGGCTTCTGCGCCTTCGAGCAGTCCGACGAGAAAAAGGTCGGGATGGCGCGCTTGGATCGCGTAGGCGGACAGGATCGTGACGGGAAAATCGTTGAGGTTCCGGATGACAATCAGACTCACGCCCGAATGAATCGCGGCGGCCAGGACGTGCCTGTCATCGGGGTCGGGCAGGGTCAGGGAGCGGATGAGCGACAGGTGACCTGTCACGACGCTGTCATTGACATGCAAATCCATCATTTCTCGCGTTCGCCGCAATCGCTTCGGATCAAGGTCAAGCCGATTGGCTGCCAGATTCCGCATCCACTCGTCGTGAATCTCCGCTGTCCATCTTGCGAAGAAGATTTCCCTGGCGGCCAATTCGACCAGTAAATCGCGGAGCGGGGCCGGATAGAGCACACAGGCATCGAGAACCACCGTCAATTTCGTTGGCATCAGTAACCCAGACCTAATTCCTGGGCTTGTGCCACCAGTTTATCCAGAATTTTACTCCGCTCCTCATAGCACTTCGCCCGGTAAGCCATCAGATCCTCGAACACGATCCACGGTCGATCTCGCTCGATCCGACAGGGCAGTTCGCCGTCGTCGATGAGCTTGGTCACGAACGCTTCGGAAACTCCGAGGATCTCGCCGGCCTGGGCGAGGGTCAGGAGGGGACGGACCGGCTCGAGCTCCACGGCGTTCCCCTGGGCGAGTTCGTTGAGGATCTGATCGAGCAGGACCAGCGCGAGCGGTGGGAGCTCGACTTCCACCCCTTCCGCGTCACGGATCGTCGACCGCTGGTCGGTGGTCGACCGCCCCTTTGCCGTTTCGAGCTGGCGGATCGCTTCCCGGGCCTGGCGAATCTCGGCTTCGGTCGGCCGACGCAAGGGGGGTTTGTGCGAAAGCTCATGGGTTTGCACGGTGGCCATGATCAATCAAGCCTCGGTCGAGATCGGGAAGCTTCTCCTGACAAGATTATAGGGCGGGCGAAGTCTTCCCGAAATCACAATAGCCGACCTACCGTCCGGACGCTCTCAGCGGACGCCGGTCAGGCTTACCTGCGACGAGCCCAGCGTGGGGGTTCCGGTGGGGCGTTGCAGGAGCTTGGGCAGTTCGACTCGCTTGAAGAAGTCGTAATTCGGCTTCTCCTGCTCCTTGAGATAGGCCTCCATCGTCTGGCCCTCCTTGAGCGAGACGAAGTGCGGGATGTTGTAGGAACTGCTTTCCCAGGCGACTTTCCCCTGATAGACAAACTTGACCCGGCTGATGTATTCCTGAACCTTGTAGGTCCTGACTCCAAAGCCTCGGCCGATGGTCCGATACGAGATCTCGCGCTGCTTGCCGACTTCGGTGGTGGCGACCAGTTCCAGCGGCGTCTCTTGACCAATTCTCGCTCCGATCGCCCCGAGCTTGGCGGCCAGGGCGTCGGCGACCGGCCCTTGCTGGCCGGCGTCGCTCAGACCATTGACGCTGACCCGGACGGTGGACCCCGCCTTGAGCACGAAGAAATTGGGGTCGGCCATTGCACGGGTCAGGACTGTCTTCACCGCCGGTTGGGGGAGCTGCGCCGCGATCAGTGCGCCGGGGGATTGGTGGTTGTTCTGGAGCAGGAACAGCGTGGTCGAACCGATCGCCGAGGCTCGTTCCGCTCCTTGATAGTGCCAGAGCTTCACCTGATTGGGCAGGTCGAGCAGGAACTGATGGCCGACCAGGACGTGATCCTCGTCGGTCCACTGGAGTTCATTGTTGGTGTAGGTTCCGGTCAGCAGCATCTCGGTCTTCATCGCGCCGGTGGCGGTGTCGAAGGCCCAGAGTTTATCCATGGCGACGACCGCGAACTTCTGACCCGAGGGAGAGAACGCCAGCGCGGCGAACGGCGTATTCGCGGCCTCCTTCAGGCCCAGAACAGCTCCCGCTTCAATGTCAAGAATTCCCAGCTCCTTGCCGGTGGTGAACGCCAGAAGCTTGCGGTCGGGGCTGAGCCCCGGGGTGGTCCCGTCCTGGATCACCAGCGAGTAGACCGCCTTGGCCGAGGCGAGATTCCACAGCACCAGCTTCCCCTTGTTGCTCAGGGTCAGGGCCCGGTCGCCGGGCAGGCAAGCGGCCCACTTGATATCGCGGTCGCCGTTCTGGGCATCGTCATACGGGAAGAACGAAATTCCCTTGGTGATCGCCGATCCGTTAACCGACCAGACTTCGAGCCGATCGGATTTGCCGAAGCCGAATTCGTCGCGTTTCATCAAGACCTGGGTTCCATCGTCGCTCAGCGCCAGCGGAGCCAGCAAGCCGGGCGAGGTAGCCGAGCCCACCGTTTTTCCCTTTTCCAGGTCAACCATCACCAGGCGGGTAACCCCCAGCGGGCGAGGCTCGTCGGTGTTGTAACCGACGGCGGCGTGCTTGCCGTCGGCGGAGGCGACCATCCCCTTGATCCGCTCGAAGAAGTTGGTCTTGGTCGGGATGCCGACACCCCGGGCCTTGAACGCCGGCGCCTCCGGTGGCGAGCCCACGGTGACCGCCCAGTCCCCTTTCTCCGGAGCCAGGGTCAACATCCGGGCATCGGACCAGTCGGCATTGACCGGTCGAGCTTCCGACGAACCGGGCTTGCTACCGGCCATCCCTGGTTTCTTGGTCTTGAACGGGTCGGACCTGGACGACTTGAACGGGTTATCCTTGTCCTTCTCCAGATCCGCCACGTATTTCTGGTCGGCCGGCGAGAGTTTCTTCAGCTCGATCTCAACCTCTTCACCGTCTTCGCGAGCCAGGGTGAGCGTGCCGTTCTCGATCGAGACGAATTTCGCCTTGATCGAGAACTTGCCCGAACCATCCTTCCAGGTCCGTAAGTCCTGCCCCTGAGCCGTGGTTCCCACCAGAAACAGGCCAAGAATGACCAGGCCAAAGCGGCTCGCGCTGAGAACGTTACGCATGGGGGGATGACCTCGTTCGATGCGTCGGCCTGGCCCCAGAACAACTTGCCACCGTCGTTCTGGGTCGGAGCGAAAGGCCGATCGAGTGGAATTGGTTGCTACCGTCGTATCATGATAGATCGAGGGATGCAAGGGTTTCCGGACAGAAGACAGAGCAACTCCGACCCTTTATCCTTTACCCTCATCCCCGACCCAATTCAAAACTTGGGCCGGACCTCGTCGAGGAGACGCGCGACGATCGGCGCGAGCATGTCTCGGAGCCGGCTTTCAAGGTCGTCGACGGTCAGCGGCGAGATTGGGCGAGGGGTGGTCGAGGTGATCGGTGAACTGGGTCTCGGGT
>JAJYCH010000700.1 GCA_021778575.1 Planctomycetota bacterium | reverse complement strand
AACTTCGTCATTAGGAACAGGCGGCGAATAACTTCCCGATTTCTGTATCTGGGTGGCATGCTCTCGGTACTCCGTGAGCATGGAAAGACGTCGCTCAAAGACCATGCTCACGGAGTACCGAGAGCATGCCACCCGGGAATTTATTCCCGGCCTATTCCTAAGGTCGAATCCGATCGATTTGAGCGGATCTGGTCGTTTCGATTCCGATTGATCCTCAAGGGAAAAAGTCGCCATGGAATCCGTCGGAATGCCCATTGCCGGTCCCGTTCGACCCCTCGATCTTGCGGGGCCGGCGGTCGGGCTTGAGTAATTCCACCCGCTCGCGAAGGATCTGGTCGCGATGTCTTCGGGCAAAGATTCGCAGAGCGATCCAGTCGATCAAGGCCAGCGTGAGCAAGAACAGGATCAGCAGAAAGATCCCCAACCAGATCCCCAGAAACGTGGGATTGGATTTGTTGGCCAGCTTGTGAGGGATGCGCGAACCGACGGAGAGCCCGATGGCGAGGATCACCATCACCACGATTCCCAGGGCTCTCCGAACATCCTGATGGCCGAAGTGGCGAGCATCCTCGGGTGACAAATCCGGATTCCGATCGCGCCGGTCCGCCCACTCGCGCCAGCCGAGAAAGAGGGCGACCAGGACCACGAACGACGAGAGGACCAGGCTCGCGGTCGCCATATCCGCCATCGGGATCAGACCCTTCGAAAAAGTTTAATAGACGTCGGCGTGGGTCAATTGTTGCTCGACCCGGTCGCTTCGCCGGGCGATGTCGGTCAACGCGACCCGGATATCTTCGGGTTGGACGTGACCTCGGGGAAAGGTTCGCGTCATCACGAACATCGACTGACCGTTCACCTCACGGATTGAGAGCCCGCCGTAAGTCATCTCGGCATTGAGCTTCAGTGCGAACTCGTAGTGCCTGGGCTCGGCCGGGCAACAGACCGAGAAGACCGAGAGCAGTCGTTCATTCCGGGAATTGGGCTCGACCTCCAGATAAACTTCCTGGAGCCGGTCGTTGGGAAGTTTGAACAAGATCCGGAAATGGTCGCGAGCCCCCTGGACGAAACAATCGAGTCCCTCGACGCTCTCGCGGAGAAGCCCCTCGGTATCACGAAGCTGACCGATCACGAAATCGAGGTCGTCGGAAAGTTCCTCGGCCGACTCGTAGCGATCGGTGGGGATCTTGCTCAAGCACCGCGCCAGGATCTTGACCAGTTGATCGTCGAGGTTCGGAATGTACTGACGGATATCGGGAATCGGCGCCAGGCGATGAAGATGGATCAGCCGGGCGATCCGGTCGGCGGCAAACGGCAGTCGGGCCGAGAGGAGATAGTAAAACATGACTCCGACGGCGTAGAGATCGGACCGAGGGCTGGCCGGATTCCCCCGAAAAAGTTCGGGAGCCATGAACGTCGGCGTGCCGGCAACCTTGGCACCGGCGAGCCCCGAATCGGTATGGCGGCGAACCAGCCCGAAGTCGGCGAGCTTGGCGCGGCCTTCGGTCGTCAACAGGACGTTCGCCGGCTTCACGTCGCGATGGACGAGTCCCGATCGATGCGCCGCGCCCAGTGCCTGGACCACCTGAAGCACCAGTTTCGACGCCCGGATCGGTTCCAGCGGCCCTTCCTTGACCAGCGTTTCTTTGAGGCTGATTCCGCCGGCGACATACTCCATCTCGATGAAGTGATAATCGCGGTCGGTGCCCAGATTATGAACGGTCACGACATGAGGATGGACCAGATTGGCCACCACCCGGGCCTCGGCCCAGAACTGCTCGCGGACCTGAGGTTGGCGGGCGACGAGGCCGGGGTTGAGAACCTTGATCGCGCACGGGCGGCAAAGATACTGGTGCTCGGCCTGGTAGACCCGGGCCATCGACCCATAGCCGATCACCGGCCCCATCTTGTACTGGCCGAGCAAACCGCCGGTCAGATCGTCGATGGTGGGGAAACCGTCGTCGAGGTCGGTCGGTAGTTCGCCGTTGGCACGATAAGTGACAGTTGGGTTGCCTTCGAAATCAACGGTTTGACTGTAGCTATCAACAACGGCCGGCGCCGGTTCGATCATCGACGGGCTTGCTGGAGGGTCACGGAATTCCAGCCCGTTCAGGTCGTGGCTCCGTGGCGATCCGGTCATTTTTCGTTACCTCGGTCGAAAATAGGCCGGTCGAAAGAGCGACACAGGCAGGCTATTTTCCTAAGTGTTCGCGAAGCAAAAAATCTGTCAAGCGATCTCAGAAAATTGGCGAAAAAAGTCGCTCGGTTGCATCATACAAAGAAGCAACCTGGTGTAACCGTCATTCCCTCGTTTGTGAGCCCTCATCCATGCGACTTCACCGGCTCCTGCTGATGCTCGCGACATCGACTCTCACGCTCGCCGCGAGGGACGACCCACCCACACCATCGAAACCAGCCCCGAAGGCCGCCAAGGGGGCTCGCAAAGCCGAGGCGAAAACGCGAGACCGCGACACCCCGCCACCCTGTCCGAGCAATCCCAGAGTCACGGCCCAACCTCCCGCAACGAACATGCCGCAACTGTTCGACCGGATGATGAATCACTTCGCCCAGGACCCGGCCGGCGGGTTCAACAACTTTGTGGGTGAGCTGGCAAGTCTGGAAGGTCCCGCACTTGAAGGGGTGACGCTGACTCGCGAGGAAGAACGTCAGGCCGGACTGAAGGCAAGGGCCGAGTATCTCGACCGGGCGGCGAAGCGTGGTTTCGCGGTGATCGAAAGCCCCAGGAAGCTCGCTTATTTCCGGGCGCTGGTGGATCGTTTCAAGACACGGATGGCTCACCGCGACCGCTACCCGACAATCGAGGTCACCGTCCTTGACGCGCCGATTCCCGACGGTCAGTCGTTCCCCGGCGGTTTCCTGATCTTCACGACCGCGCTGCTGGATGAGCCCGACGAGGCGACAGTCGCCGGGGTCGTCGCCCACGAGCTGGCGCACCTCGACCGGGGCCACCTGTACAATTATGCCCGGCGGACCAAGCTTGCCGAGGCGACCTATCGTAACCCGGCGGGCGGAAACGCCGACTTCGACCGGATGTTCACCCGCCAGGCGGCGATGCTCGGGCTGATGATGAACCCGTTCCGTCCCGAGCATGAGTCGGAAGCCGACTGCACGTCGACCACCTGGCTCTACCAGGACGGTTACGACCCCTCGGGGCTTGTCGGGTTCTTCGAACGGATGCACCGGCGCAACAACGACCAACCGGACAACCCATTCTTCAGCTTTGGCCGGACTCACCCCTTCTCGCTCGACCGCAAACGCGCCGTGCTGAACCGACTGGCTCAGTTGCAACGC
>JAJYCH010000026.1 GCA_021778575.1 Planctomycetota bacterium | reverse complement strand
TTGGCTAAATCACTGCTCTCGGAGCAAGCTCCGGTCGCCAGAGCGAGAGCAAGCTCTCGCACTCCAGATCCAGGCTTCGTCGGGAAGCCCCAGGACCGGGTCGACCAGAGACCACCAGAAAATCAGGGTACACCCGAACCAAGCGATCGAGAAATTCCGCGAAGTCCACCCATTGCCAGTTTCGCCGACGGATGCCACGATGAAGGAAGTTCGACACGTCTGTTTCTGACCGATCTCTTTATCGTGCCCAGGGTGTGGTCCATGATTGACCTCAGTCATGGAATTGCGTCGCGCCGCGCCCCGGCTCACCACTTCTCGGAGGGTTTCGCCATGAAAGTGCGTGATGTCTTGAAGTCCAAGGGGGAGTGGATCGTCACCGTTGGTGCCGATGCGTTGACGGCCGACGCCGTGAGCTTGATGGTCGAGAACAATATCGGGTCGCTACCGGTCGTCGATCCCTCGGGTCAGCTTGTCGGGGTCATCAGCGAGCGCGACCTGATCCGCGAGCTGCACGACCGAGGGGCCGAGTTCGCTCAGACCCGGATCAGCGACGTCATGACGCTCGAACCGGTCACCTGCGACATCGACTCGGAAGTCGAGGACGTCATGGGCACCATGAGCGACCGCCGGATCGCCAAGGTTCCCGTCATCGAGCGCGGTCAACTGGTCGGGATCGTTTCCGTCGGCGACGTGATCAAGACGCTTTACGCCCGGACCAAGGAAGAGAATCATCACCTGATGGGTTATCTCTACGGAGCGGTCGGCGTCTAGAGCCATTTTCTGCTGGCTGTCGCGTTCCCGTCGGGTTGGCTCGGCCCACCACGAAGGAAAGCTGGTGGGCCGAGCCGACTCTACGCCTCGGGTTACTGAGACCAGCTTGTTGGCGTTCGGTCCCAGCGGTGGTTCTTGAGCTGCTGGAGGAGCGGGATCGGCAGCGCCTTGCCGTCGCTGACCGCAGTGTTGGCCTCGACGTTCTTGAGCTTGCGCATTCCAGGGATGATGGTCGAGACTCGCGAATCGGCCAGAATCCAGCGGAGGGCCAGTTCGGCCATGGTCATCCCGTCGGGGATCAACGGGCGAAGGGCCTCGGCGTGGTCGACGCTCGCGTTCAGGTTTTCGGGGACGAAGTAGGTGCTTCGCCAGTCGGTCGAGGGCCAGGTTGTTTCCTTCGTCAGGGTGCCGGTCAGGGTTCCTTCGTCGAACGGCACGCGCGCGATCACGCCGATGTTCAACTCCTCGCAAAGCGGCAGGAGGGTATCGCGAGGAGCCTGGTCGAAGATGTTGTAGATGACCTGAACGGCGTCGATCCGCCCGGTTTCCAGGGTCTTGACCACGTTATCGGGCTCCCAGCGGTTGACGCTGATCCCGACCGCCCGGATCAGGCCCTGATCCTTCAGGTCGCCCATCGCACGTTGCCAGCGCTCGTCGGCGGCCCAGTCGTCTTCCCAGACGTGGAACTGGAGCAGGTCGATCTGGGGCAAACCGAGGTTTTCGAGGCTTTTCTCGGCGTATTCGCGAATGTGTTCGGGCGGGAAACAATCATCCAGGGTAAACCCGCGCTGCGAGGGCCAGCGGAAGTTTTTGGGCGGAATCTTGGTCGCGACGAACAGCTTCTTGTGCGGGTACTCGCGCACGACCTGGCCGAGAATCGACTCGCTATGCCCCTTGCCATAGCCCCAGGCGGTGTCGAAAAAGGTGCAGCCAAGCTCGATCGACCGGCGAAGCGAGGTCAGAGACTCGTCATCGTCGGAGCCCGACCAGCCGGCGAGTCCCCACATTCCATAGCCGATCTCCGAGACCGGCCAGTCCGTCCGACCCAGATGCCGATAATACATCACCCGATTCCTGGTGGCTCGCGAGGAAAAACCCGAGATGAATGATGGCCGATCGGAAAGAGTCTGGCAACACCCGGCCCGCCCCGGCCGAGGCAGGAGGATTGCAAAGTCTGGTAGGGTCCGCTCTGCGGACCGTAATTGCGGCCTTCGCCCGACCACGGGGCAACGACCAAATCTTCGAGATTTGTGGATCGAAACCACGGTCCGCACAGCGGACCCTACAATTGCCCGACCACTTTGCAATCTTCCCGCCGGTCGAGGCGGCTCGGTTCACTTCAGACGGAACGCCATCGGCAGGAGGTCGGCCAGGGTCATCCGGCCGACCCGGTCGACGATCACCGGGGTCTCGGGCGCGGCGAATTCGATCAAGACCTGACGACAGGCGCCGCAGGGCATCAGCAGTTCGATTCCCGACCCTTCCGGGGCATCGACGCAAGCCACGGCGATCGCCTCGATCGGACCGGCTCCGGCCAGGACGCTGGCGAACGCCGCCGTGCGTTCGGCGCAGATGGTCAATCCATACGACGCGTTCTCGACATTCGCCCCCGTGAAAATCCGGCCGCCGGCGCGGACCGCCGCGCCGACGTGGAAGTTCGAATACGGGCAATAAGCCGACCGGCTCGCCTGACGGGCGGCTTCGAGAAGTTCGTCGAGCAGGTCGGGCATCGTGGTGCTCTCTCGGATCGGGCGAAGATCGCCCCGGGTGGGGGAGATCCCGAGCGGTTTTCCGGCGGGTGGAGCAGACTCCACCAACCCGGAAACCGATCGGGACGTTCCTGATCTCAATTCTTGTCGTTCGGGTTGAACTTCACGTCCTGGATGTCGTCGCCGGGGGCGTGGGCGCAGAAGTGCCACGAGATCTCGGTCGCGACCAGCTTGACGAATTTGATCTTGAACGACGACGGGCTGATTCCGGTTTCCTTGGGGATCGGACCCCGAACCGGAAACGTGGTATCGGCCTGCTCTTCGTAGATCTTGCTCGATTCTTTGGGCTGGGACTTGTTCGGCTGGCCCTTCGAGTTCTTGGGATGAGCGATTTCCCAGACCTGGATGTGGATGGCCGACTTGCCTTCCATCAGTCCGGGGCTTTTGGGATCTTCGGTATCGAACTCGGAGATATCGAGGAAGATCGCCATGTCGGCCTCGAACGACTTGGCGGCTTCCGATGGGTCGGTCCAGGAGGGATGCTGCTCGACCCACTGGTTGACCTTGTCGGGGTCGACGACCGTGATCTTGCTGATCTTCTTGCGCAGGACGTTGGTGAGTTCTCGGGTCAGGTCGCGCGGGAGGTCACCGAATTCCGAGGCGGCACCGGGGCTGAGGTGCGTCAGGATGACGACCTTCTTCCCTTTCAGTTCCGGTCCGTCGGCCGGGACCATATCGTCCCAAGGCTGAAGGAAGTAAACCCACTCTCCACATCCTGTGAGGGAGAACAAACCCGCGCCGGCGACCAGTCCAGTCATCAGCGCGGCCCGACGCGTCCATGCGTGCGGCCGAGGGGTCATCCTAATGCCCTCCAAGGGTCATCGTAACGGTCCAGGAGATCAGTGTCAGGGCCACCATGGCCACCGACAGGTAGACCAGCGGTTGCTCCAGGTTCCGGAACGGCCAGGGTCGCGCCGTCGCCGCCACGAACAGGAGCCAGGGAATCATCACCAGGGACGTTGCCGCGATCACGGTTCCCGACGGGTTCG
Organism: Planctomycetota bacterium; assembly: GCA_021778575.1. Taxonomy (GTDB): domain Bacteria; phylum Planctomycetota; class Planctomycetia; order Isosphaerales; family Isosphaeraceae; genus Tundrisphaera. Next base: position 12,492 of record JAJYCH010000026.1, on the reverse strand, counting down.
CCCGCAAGGATTGAGCCAGGTTGGCCCGGACAAACCAGGCGAATGAGGTTGTCATCCCGCAGCTCGGACAGGGCCGTCCCGTCGTCGCCCGAAACGCGCAAGGCCAGAGACCCAGTTGCGTATGTGTCCCGAACCCTTTGGGGTCGGGATTTAATCGAGTGGCAATCATCAGGACCAGCGCCAGACCCAGAGCGAACAGCGCCAGCAAGACCCTGGTGGCCTTGCCCAACCGCTCGCTCGTTCCATCCAGAGCTGTCATGATGTGGTTCTGCCGAACAAGAAGGTGTGAGCCGACAACCTAACCCGTCCCGACCAACCCGGCAACCCCAATTTGAGCCGATCGGACCATTCGAAATCGCGCGGAGTTCGCCGACAACGAGACGCTTCCAATCCCAACCCTGGGTGTCCCCGAATTTTCTTGGGGTCTCTGGACGGCTCTGTCCGGGAACTTCCCGACGAAGCCCTGATCTGGAGTGCGAGAGCTTGCTCTCGCTCTGGCGACCGGAGCTTGCTCCGAGCCGAGTGACCTGGCCAAGGGTTTACGGACCAGGACCGTGGAGCAAGCTCCACGAAGCAAAGCGAGAGCAAGCTCTCGCACTCCAGATAACCAATCCATCCACAGTCCCCCAGAAAATTGGGTTACACCCACCTGCCAGTTCGTCGGGATTCGAGATTCCGCAGTTCCAGCAAGTTCCTTCCAGCCTGACTCTACCCGGTGGTTTACAATGTCTTCATCGCTGTTATCGGGCGAGCCGTCGATCGTGTCGGTCAAAGGGGCTCGCGTCTCGGTGGGATGGTCTGGTCCTCGACGCAAGTCCTGTCGATTTGGCCCTCTAGAGATGGTGAGGAAGTCTGTGCCCCAGGCCGTAAATAAGACAAAATTGCCGGCGTTCGAGCGACTGACACCGGCCGCGGATCGCGAGCGGATCGACCTCGATCTGGCCACCTTTCTCGACGAGACCCGGCGCGGCTACGCGGCCAACCCCCACGTTGCGCCGCTTTACGGCCATCTGACCGAGTTTGTGCTCCGAGGAGGAAAGCGGCTCCGCCCTCGACTGGCGCTGGCCAGCTACCGGATCTTGACCGGCCGGTTCGACCCTCCGCCTCGGGCCGTCGCCCTCGCCTCGGCCAGTCTCGAAATCTTTCACGCCTTCATGCTCGTTCACGACGACCTGATCGACGGCAGCGTGATCCGCCGGAACCGGCCGACCCTGCACGAGGCGATCCTCCGCGACGCCGATCAGGCCGGTGAGCCGGTCGAACGCAAGCGGGCCTGCGACCTCGGGCTGATCGCCGGTGATCTTCTGTTCGCGCTGGGGATGCGGCTCCTGAGCCATTCCGGGCTCGACGACGCCACGCTCGGCCGGGTCAACCGGCTGGTTTCCGACATGCTTTTCGAGACCGGTCTGGGCGAGGCGCTCGACGTTCTTTACGACGATTGCCCGCTTGAACACCTGAACGAGGAGCAACTGATCGAGTCGTACCTCCGCAAGACGGCCCGCTACAGTGTCTCGGGGCCGCTCGTTCTCGGAGCCACGATCGCGGGGGCTGAACCACAGGCCGTCCGGGCGCTGGACCGCTTTGGCGACCTCCTCGGCTTCGGCTTCCAGGTCCAGAACGACCTCGACGCCCTCGACGAAGACCCCGAATACGGCGATCAGCCCGACCTCGACGGCGGCAAGCGGACGTACGTTCTCTGGTCGGCCTTCAACCGGCTGAGCGACTGCGGCCGGCACGAACTGAACGAGGCACTGGCCTTGCCGGTCGGTCTCGATCGCCGCCGGAGGTTACTCCGGTTGATCCAGCAAAGCGGCGCGATCGAAGCCTGCCGGACCCGGCTCGAAGGGGTCCGGGCCGAGGCAATCGACGTCCTCCGTGAATCACCGCTCGAACCGGCCCAGCGCCGCCTGTTCATCGCCCTGACCGAGATGTTTCGAACCACCCCGCGCAAACCTCCCGAGTTCGCCGTGATCCCGATCGAGGCCGAAGCGGTGGTGATTCCGGAAAACTTTTCAGCCAATCCATAGGGTGGTGCCGAGCTTCAGGCGATCTCCACCATTTTTGTTAGTCGCGGTTCCGCTGCCCCAACGAGACCTCATGTCCGCCCCAATCACAAGCTCGCGCCCGAAGACGCCCGAGATCATGTTCAGCAAACCCGCCGAGCCCGGCAGTCGAGGCACCGCCGTCGTGATCGGCAGCGGCTTTGGGGGCCTGGCGGCGGCGATCCGGCTCCAGGCCAAGGGGTTCTCGACCACCATTCTCGAAATGCGCGACAAGCCGGGCGGTCGGGCCTATGTCTACACCGATAAAGGCTTCACCTTCGACGCCGGTCCGACGATCATCACCGTGCCGGTCGTCCGCGATGAACTCGCCGCTCTGGCCGGTAAGACGATCAATGAATATGTGAAAATCGTTCCGTGCGACCCGTTCTATCGGATCTATTTCGACGACGGCCGCGAGTTCAATTACGTCGGCGACCAGGCCCGGCTCGAAGCTGAGATCGCCCGGTTCAATCCTGATGACGTGGCCGGTTACCGGGCCTATCTGGCCTATACCGAGAAGGTCTTCGACCGGGCGTTCACCGACCTCGCCGACCACTCGTTTCATAGCATCTGGGAGATGGTGAAAGTCGCCCCCGACCTGATCAAGCTCCGGGCCGATCAGTCCGTCTACAAGAAGGTTTCGAGCTTCATCACCGACCCCTGTTTGCGTCAGGTCTTCTCGTTCGAGCCGCTCCTGATCGGCGGCAATCCGCTCCGGAGTTCGTCGATCTATTCGATGATCCACTACCTCGAAAAGACCTGGGGCGTCCACTTCGCGATGGGGGGCACCGGGGCACTCGTCAACGGTCTGGTGAAACTGTTCGAGGAGATGGGCGGCGTCTTGAAGCTCGACGCGCGAGCCGAGGAGATCGAGGTTGCCAACGGAAAGGTCCAGGCGGTCCGCTTGACTTCGGGCGAGCGGTTCACGGCCGACGTGGTGGTCTCGAACGGCGACGTGGCGAACACGTATCGGAAGCTGATCAAGCCCGAACATCGCCGGAAGTGGACCGACCGCCGGCTCGAAAAGATGAAGTACGCGATGTCGCTGTTCGTGGCCTATTTCGGGACCGACCGGACCTATCCGCACCTGCCGCATCACTCGATCGTCCTCGGCCCGCGCTATCATGGGTTGCTCGGCGATATCTTCGACAGGAAGATCGTCGCCGACGACTTCTCGCTCTATCTTCACGCTCCGACCCGGACCGACCCCAGCCTCGCCCCGCCCGGTTGCGAGACGTTCTACGTGCTCAGTCCGGTGCCGCACCTGGGTGGGGGTCAGAACTGGGATTCGATCAAGGACGAATACACCGACCGGATTCTGGCGTCGCTCGAAAAAGAGCACCTGGTTCCCGACCTCCGCAAGCACCTGGTCACGCTCCGGACGTTCACCCCTCAGGACTTCGAGACCGAGCTTGACGCCTACCAGGGGTCGGCGTTTCAGTTCGAGCCGGTCTTGACCCAGAGCGCCTGGTTCCGGCCGCATAACCGGAGTGAGGACGTGGGGAACCTGTTCTTCGTCGGGGCGGGAACGCATCCTGGGGCGGGCTTGCCCGGCGTGATCAGCAGCGCCAAGGTTCTCGACAAATGGCTCTGAAGTCCGCCACGAGCCTTGAAGAAGGGCGAGGGGTCCGGGTCTGTCGGCGGATCACCCGCCACTACGCCCGGACGTTCTACTTCGCCTCGGCCTGCTTGCCTCGGGCGACACGGACGCATGCCTATGCGATCTACGGCTTCTGCCGCTGGGCCGATAACGGAGTGGATGACGCGAAGGACCGGCTCGAAGCCGCCGAGAAGCTGGCGCTGGCTCGTGAAGCGCTCGACCTGGCTTATTCGTCTCGAAACGCTCCGCCCGGTCTCCTGGCGTTTCGCCGGACGGTCCGCGATCGCGGCATCCCCCGCGAACTGTTCGAGGCGCTTCTTGATGGGATGGAGATGGACCTCGACATCACCCGCTACGCCAGCTTCGCCGAACTCGACCGCTACTGCTACCGGGTGGCCGGCGTGGTCGGCCTGATGATGACTCACGTGTTTGGCTATCGGTCCGAATGTTGCTTGCCTAACGCCCTGGCGCTCGGCACGGCGATGCAGTTGACCAACATCCTCCGGGATGTGGCCGAGGATCTCCGGATGGGCCGGATCTACCTCCCTCTGGACGAACTGGCGCGGTTCGGCGTGACCGAGGCGCAGTTGGTCGACGGACGGGTCGACGCCAACTTTTGCGACCTGATGCGGTTTCAGATCGACCGGGCGCGACGTTATTATACAGAGGCGGAAGCCGGTATCCCGTTTCTCGAAGGCGACTCCAGCCGCCTGACCGTCCGGGTGATGGGCCGGCTCTACGGGGGAATCCTGGGAGCGATCGAGCGGCAAGACCTCGACGTCTTCCAGCGACGAGCCCGGGTCTCGACCGCCCGGAAACTGGCGAAGCTCGCCGAGTGCCAGTGGGAAACCAGCGGAGACGCCTGGCGACGCTACTGGGGATGAAGCTCGCATCTTGAAATTCACGAACCGGAAAGCCGACCCCGTGACGCCATCGCCCCTCCCGCTCGATCCTGACCGCTTCTTCAACCGGACGACCCCGGGCGCTCATGAATGGTGGTACTTCGACGCCATCAGCGACGACGGCCGCGACGCCATCGTGGTCGTCTTCTATGCCGGCCTGCCGTTCGACCCGTCTTACGGCGTGGCGACGCTCATGCATCTCAAAGATCCCGCGAAATATCCGCAACCGCGGGCGCTCGACCACTCGGCCATCGGATTTAGCTGGTATCGCGACGGCAAGGCGATCGCCTACGCCTTGAACGGCTTCAAGGCCGACCGATTCGCTCATCAGGCCGAGCCGTTTTCGGTCGAAGTCTCGACGAGCCGCGTTCAACGCGATTCCGACGGTTATACCTTGACGATCGCCACGCCAAGCGTCGAGGGGCGGCCGATCCGGGCGGAGTTTCGCTTCCAGCCCGCCGCTTCGACCGAGCCCTTCGAACGCGACCTGGGCACGCCCGAAGCGCCGCACAACTGGCTCCTGGTCGCGAGCGATTGCCGGGTCGAAGGATCGGCGACATTTGGTGACGAGCAACATCCGTTCCAGGGCCGGGGCTATCACGACCACAACGCCGGGGCCGAGGATTTATCCGTGGCGATGAAGCGGTGGGAGTGGGGCCGATTCCATCATGGGACGACCACCGAGATCTATTACGCGAGCGAGCCGAGGCAGGGAACGCCGCAGTCGCTCTGGATCACCTGCGAAGCGGGGCGGCCGAGTCTGATCCGCGAAGTCGTGGAGCTTTCAGGAGTGAGCTGGCGAGGTCGCAGTCATTTCGGCCTGCAAGGCCATGACCCTCTCTTTATTTCATCGGAACAGAGTCTGCTCTCCCAACTGAATGGACCTTGCGTCGATGACGGACCATTCTATCGTCGATGGATTCCGACATTCGAGAAAACGGATGTGGTGACGGGCTCTGTTGAAGATCAATCGTCGGAAGGTCCGGGGATCGCCGAACTCCTCGACACCCGGAACCTGCACAAGTTCTGGTTCAACTGGATGATCCCTTACCGGCTCAAATGGCCCAAATCCTGACCGGTCGCACCCATGTAGGGCAGGATTGATCCTGCCCGACCAGGCTTTCCACACGGGATCGCCGAGCCGAGCCGAGGTGGATTCCGGCGTCTGGATTCGGTGGCCGTGGCGGGCTTTCGGCTGTCGATCAGCGATAATCTTCGCGGATTGGGTGGAAGACGTCGAGGGCCACGGCGGGTCCTTCGAGGGTCCGGACCGAGTGCGGCACGTTCCCTGGGATTCGCCAGAGGTCGCCGGGCTCGACGATCCGGGTCACACCGCCGATCGTGAATTCGAGCTTTCCCGAGATCATCATCCCCATCTGCTCGTGAGGATGGGCGTGTTCGGGCACGATCGAGCCGGGCTCAAGGTTCACGACCGAGAGCATCAGTTGGTCGCCCGAGGTCGTCTGGATCTCGACTCCGGGGAACGGCAGGATCTGGTGACCCTGACCCCCTCGGATGAAATACGGGTCGGCCACCGAACCATCGTCGGTGCCGACCGTCGCGCTCGTTTCAGGCTCGTGGCTCATCAAAGTCGTCCGTAGCGTTCGGCGAGCCAGAGTCCCGAATTATTGAGGAACTCCTCGCGATTCAGGTACAGGCAATTGTGGATGGCGTCGTCGAGCTTGCCCTGGCCGTCGAGCATCGTCTGGAGGAAGTTGGCGATCACGATCGGCGAGGTGTTGGCCGCCATCCATTCGATCAGGCCGAAGCCGATGGCGCGGGTCGTTTCGGTAGTCGCCTCGCCGCCCAGAGCCTCGCTGGCCTTGGCTTGCCAGCCCTTCTGGAAGTTGAGCGACGTTTCCTTGCGGAGCGCCAGGTAGTACTTGCTCGACGGCGGGTCGATCTTCGAGGCGAGGTACGCACCGAAGCCGAGCGCGACCCATCGTGGCGGCTTGCCCGCCTTCAGCGCCGCCGCCTGGGCGAGCTGTTCGGTCAGGACGGCCGCCAGGGTTCGGTCGGGACCGGTCGGTTCCTCCGCCTTTTTCCGTTTCGACGATTTCTTGGGAGCGGCGACCACGGCTTCCTCACCGCCGAGAGCCGGGTCGACCGCGACCAGGTACGGCGACTCGACACCGAGCTTTGCCCGGGCTTGCTCTCCGGCTTCGACTTCCTGGTTCTCGTTGGACCGGACGAACTCGACGAACGAGACGGTGTCCTTGAAGACGTAAAGGCTGATCCGTTCGCCCGGGTTGAGGACGTTGGTCCGGGGGGCGGAGAGGAACTTGTTGATATTGGCGAACTGGGTTTCCAGCGTCGCCAGAACCTTGTTCGCCCGTTCTTTGGGGAGGTTGCTGAACAGGAGGAAGTGGCCGTTCTTGGTCGACGTGACTTCGGGTTCGACCTTCGACGCTTTCTTCCAGCGCTCGCGACCGGTCTCGACGGCCATGTTTTCGCGAGCTTCGGGGGAGAGCTTGGCGAGTTCGGCCCGGCGGAGGTCTTCGAGAGTGGCGGCGTATTTGGCCATCGGATCGGTCGCCGAGAGTCCGGCGTCGAGCCTCGCCCCTTGCTTGACCCAGAGGCTGATTTTTTCGGCGGCCTCGTCCGAGAAGCCCCGCTGGCCGTTGTTAGGGGGCATCTTGGGGGTTTCCTGGCCGGTGATCATCTTGACGAGGGTGCTCTCGTCGGGATCACCGCTGATGATGTCCTTGCCCCGCTTGCCGCCGGCCATCATCTTCTCGAACGTCGTCAGATCGAGCCGGCCGTTCCGGAGCCCCGCGCCATTGCCGCTATGGCAGCCGACGCAGTTGGCCACGATGATCGGAGCGATATCGGATTTGAACGACAGCATTCCGTCGGCCGGAGCGGCCTTGGGCGCGGCTCCCTTCCCCTTGGCCATCCCGTCCTTGGCCATTTCATCTTTGGCCATCTCGTCCTTGGGCATGCCATCGGCGGGCTTCTTGGCGGTCCCTTTTTTCTGGCCCTTCTGGGCGACCAGAAGGAGACGAGCCGTTCCGTGGTCGGACGCGAAAACCGTCGCGCCTCCGACGAGACAGGCCGACATCCCGATCACCACGCCCCATCGTCCGAGCCCACCGATCTGAAGCGACATAGGCCCATCCCGTATTCAGGTGATTTTGCCAGGTTGGATGTACAGATTGTGCGATATCAGGAAGCGAACCGCAAGCGAATCCGTCCCCGAACCGGTGATCCGGCCCGGGGACTGTCTCCGCGAGGACTCGCGCGATGTATCGATTCAACCCCGGATCTGGTCCCAGGTAGCGTTCCCTCATCAATCCTTGATGATAAAGAACGACGCGTCGCGGGTTGCCGACTGGTCCGAGGCCAGGTCGCGCTCGGTCAGCCTGATCCGGTAATCGCCGGGCGGCAAGGTCTTGGGAAACTCCAGGCGATAGACCACGTAGTAATCGCGCCGGCGTTTCTTGCAAACTTCCTCGGCGGTTCCGAGCGGCTGGACGTGGATCGGCGGGCCACCGGCTTCGGGAATGATCTCAAGCTGGCCGGCGAGCCGGGTCCGGAATCCACCGGCGGCCTGCTCGAACCGGAGCCCGTCGATTTCGCAGTAGATGGCGACGGCCTGGCCCGGCTTGCGGACCGGCGGGTCGAACGCCTCGTACTTGCCGAAGTTATCGACGGTCCGGCAGAGCCGGAGATCGACGATTTCGAGCGGGGCCTTGTCTTCGAGGACCAGGACGGCGGAGCGGACGGTGTCCCCTTTCCGGCCGGCTTCCTGGGGCGGCTCGTCGAGCGCCCGGAGCACGGCCCGGACGCCGTCGAGGTCGCGCGAGTTCAGGTCGGGATTGATATCGGGCTCGGCCAGCCAGGACAGGATTCGCGACCGGAGCCCCCAGGGAGAGGCCGATCCGCCCGCCTGCTCGACCTTGGCGTGAGCCAGGGTGTTGAGCTTCCGGACGCCGTCGCGCCAGAGATCCTCGGGCCGGGCCGGTTCGGGCTCCTTGGGGGCGGGCTCGGGCTCGGTCGGGTGGGCTTCGGCGACGGGTTGAGTCCGGGCGGGGTTCACCGTCGGCAGTTCGATCGGCAATTTGCTCGCGAAAATCGCCGACGGAGGGGGCTCGGCCGGCGTGGTCGGTTCGGTTTTCACCGGCTCGGGCATGGCGGGCAGGGCAGGGGCGTCGCTGGCCCGCGCTTTCTGGAGCGCGGCGTCGAGAAGCGGGGTCGGGGCCGAGCGAATCTCCTCGATGGAGGTCAGATTCTCGGCCGAGGTCTTCACCGGCTCGAACGACGACATCTCCGAAGGAGGTTCCATCGCCACCGTCGCCGACAACAAAGCCGCCCGGCTGGCCGAGGCCAGAGCCGACGCTGGGTTCGGCCCAGCTTCGAGCCGTCCCAGCGGCATCGCGTGGCAACCACTCAGCGCGACAAGCGCCAGGCTCACCAGACCCGAAGTGCCGCCTCGCGTGTGCCTGCCCAGCGTCATGACGGCCTCTCCGGTACGATTCGATGGGATCTGACGGATCATTCGCGTCGAAATAACGGATTTCACGCGATCGGACAAGCTCAACCCGGGTTTGCCCAGAATTTCGGGTGGGCCGTGAAGCGATTGGTCCTCTGGAGTGCGAGAGCTTGCTCTCGCTTTGCTTCGTGGAGCTTGCTCCACGGTCCTGGTCCGGAAACCGTTTTGGCCAGGTCACTCAGGCTCGGAGCAAGCACCGGTCGCCAGAGCGAGAGCAAGCTCTCGCACTCCAGACCAGGGTTTCCTCGGGAAGCTCAAGAGCAGGGTCGATAAGAAACCACCACAAAATCTGGGCACACCCACTCAACCCCGAGGATCACCGACTGACCTGTTCCCAACTCCCGCCTTACGCTAAGAAGGGGTGACACGGACGAGGCGGTTGCCAGGCGATCGATCGGGAGGCCAGTGATGATGCTGGGGAAACATCGAATTTTCGCGGGCGGAGTCGTTTTACTCCTGCTGGGATCGCTGACGTCATGCTCGCCGCCGGTGGCGACCGAGGATCTGCCGACGGCTCGGGCGACGATGATCGAGGCCGGCCGACGGCTCGGCCGCGTGAAGTCTCCCGAGGAACTGACCCGGGCGTCGAAGCAGGCCGGGCGTGTCTTGAGCCTCCTGACTCGCCAGGAACGGCAGGCACTGGGGCGGAACGCGCTGCGGTTCCGGGTCGATCGACCGACGGTTGTCACGATCGCCGCCGCTCGGGGTCACGCTCCGTTCTGGCTCGCCGATCAGGGCTTCAAGCCGACCGGCGAGACGCTCCGGAACAATGACGGCGTCGCCGAGCTGTTCCGCAAGACCGTTCCCGCCGGAGTCGTCGGCCTGGGGGTGAACTCGCTCGATCGGTCGAGCCCCGCGCATTACGCGGTCTTCCTCAAAGCCGAGTCCGGCGGCGTTCCTCGGGTCGAGTCGATTGAACCTGCCGGGCTCGCGACGATTTCGGCCTCGACGACTGTCAGCCCGTTCGCCGATGTCCATCAACCGTTCGCCGAACTTCCGCCCAGCCTGGCGGGCTCGGTGATCGTGCCGACCCGTCACGACCAGCGGCATGATGCTCTGCTGGCCACGGGCCGGGTCTGGAAGGCCCGCCAGCCGTCGAGCCCCGAACCGGATCAGGTAGTGGTCTCATTCGGCGAGAACCCGGCCAGCGAACTTTCGATCACCTGGCGGACCAATCCCAGCGTCGCCGGCTCGACGGTCTGGATCGAGCCCGATTCCGGCAAGGGGCCGCTCCGGCAAGTCGAGGGGACCGCGCTGGCGATCGAATCGGACGGACTGCTTAACGACCCGACGATCCTCCGCCATCGGGTCCGGGTTGACGGCCTGGAGCCGGACACGACCTATCGCTATCGGGTCGGCTCGGAACACTCGATCGAGCCCAAACCAGGTGACTGGCACACGATCCGGACGGCTCCGTCGAAGCTCCGCGACTTCGGGTTTCTCTATCTGGGAGATGCCCAGTGCGGGCTCGAAAAATGGGGTGAGCTGCTTCACGTCGCCCAGAAAAATCGGCCCGACGCCGGGTTCTTGCTGCTGGCCGGCGACCTGGTCGACCGCGGGAACGAGCGGACCAACTGGGATCATTTTTTTCTGCGGGCCGCCAACGTCTTCGCCGAGATCCCGTTTCAGCCGGCGGTCGGCAACCATGAATATCTTGATAAAGGGCCGATGATTTATCGAGGGACCTTCGAGCTCCCGCGCAACGGTCCGCCGGGGATCGACCCGAACCTGGTCTATTCGTTCGAGTACTCCGACGCCTTCGTCGCCGTGCTCGATAGCAACCTGGCGATCTATGATTCGCGGCTGGCCCGGGTCCAGGCCGAATGGCTCGACGAGGCCCTGACGAAGACCCGGGCGACCTGGAAGTTCGTGACCTTCCACCACCCGGTCTACGCCTCGCACGTCAGCCGCGAGAACCCCGCGCTGGGCGCGGCCTGGGGCGATGTGTTCGACCGCCATCACGTCGACATGGTCCTCCAGGGGCACGACCACGCCTACCTCCGATCAAAACCGATGCGGCAAGGGAAAGCCGTCGCCTCTCCGTCCGAGGGGACGGTCTACGTCGTCTCGGTTTCAGGCGAGAAGTTTTACGAGCAAGATCCGCGAGCCTATACCCAGAAGGGCCTGGTGAATCTCGCGACGTATCAAACGATCGATATTCAGGTGAAAGAAAAGACCCTGACCTATCGATCCTTCGACCGCGACGGACACGAGGTCGACGCCCTGGTGATCGAGAAAGGGCTCGGCAGGACGAAGCTCGCGGGTGGATCGCGGTAAATTCGCGAGGGTTTGCCCGCATTTTCTGAGGTGGCTTGACCGCGTTCCAGTCGCCGACCTGGCTAACCCCAGAAAATCCGGGCAGACCCAATTCTCGCGGGGGTCGAGAAAATCTCCTTGAATGCGCGCCGGGCCTCGTTACGATGGTCCGACTGCGAGTGAAAAATGATTCCTGGGCGGTGGTTCCCGACGGAACCGGCGAACTTGCCGTCGCCGAGGCTGCGGCCCTGAGTTTTCAGAAGAAATGAGCGGTCCGCCCAGCTTCTCGCCCGAAATCGGCCCGGTCGTCGACCGGATTCTGTCGCTCCGGAGCGAGACTCCGGAGCCCAGTCCGACCGCGCTGCTGGTTGCCATCAGTGGGATTGACGGGTCGGGCAAGGGATACTGCACGAAGCAGATCGTCGAGGCCGTGAACCGGGCCGGTCTCCGCGTGGTCGGGATCAACCTCGACCCCTGGTATCACCTGCCGGGCCGTCGCTTTGGTGGCGACCCACCCGGACCGCACTTTTACGAGCATGGCTTCCGGTTCGACGAACTGTTCAACCAGTTAATCCTGCCGCTGAAGGCCGCCCGGACGATCCGGCTCGACGCCCGGCACGTCGGCGAACAGTCGATTGATTACGAGGATCATCGCTACGAATTCGAGAATGTGGATGTGATTGTTCTCGAAGGGATCTTCCTGTTTCAGGCCGCCTGGCGCGATCATTACGACCTGGCCGTCTGGATTGAATGCAGCTACGAAACGGCCCTGGAACGAGCGATCGTCCGAGGGCAGGAAGGGCTGCCGCCCGACGAGACGGTCCGGGCCTTCGAGACCATCTATTTTCCCGCCGAACGGTTTCATATCGAGCGCGATCAGCCCCAAAAATCGGCCGATTTGATCGTGGTGAACGACCCAGGGCTTGAGGATTGAATGGAACATATTTCGTAGGGCAGGATTGATCCTGCCCTTCATGGCCGGGATCGATCTGATCGACCCGGAAACCGCACCTGCTGATGACTCGGGAGGCAGATCAATGGCCAAGAAAAAGCTCAGTCACGACCAGAAGCGCAAGGCGAAGCTCAAGAAGCGGGCGGAACGTTCGAATCAGCAGGAGTCGATGGCCTATCACGGCACGAAGTACCGGGGTCCGGAATATGTCCCGATCATCCACCGGACCGAATCGGGAATTCTCGAAG
>JAJYCH010000699.1 GCA_021778575.1 Planctomycetota bacterium | reverse complement strand
GCGTCGCCGCGAATCAGAATTCCGACTCCCTGATCGTGTTCAAGATCGACCTCGGAACCGGAATGCTCAAGCAGATTGGCGAGCCGGTCATGGTCCCCTCGCCGGTCTGCGTCAAGTTCTTGCCAATGACACCTTGATCCCAAGTCGGAACTTGTTCCTCGACTGTTGAAATTCGGTTCGCGCGAACCGATCGGGCGGTTTTCCGCCGTCGCCTCCTTTCCTCGACGGTCGGGGCGGTTTATCGTAACGAGGTGCATGCTGGTTCCCTGGGCATCGCCAGCGATGCCCGACTCTCCCACTCTCCTCAGGACAATCATCAATGACTGCTTACCGAACCCTCCAACCCTGGCGAATTCTTGCCGCCGTCATGGCACTCGTACTTGGTTCGGCGGGCGCCCAGGCGGGCGAGAACACGACGGCCACCGCTCCACCAATTCGGGCTCTGTTGGTGACCGGGGGCGGTTATCACGACTACAAGAGTCAGAAGAAGATTCTTCCCGAGGGTGTCTCCGCTCGGGCAAACGTCGAGTGGACCATCGTTCATGAGACGAGCACCAACGATGGCCACAAGATTCTGCTTTACGAGAACCCGAACTGGGCGGACGGCTACGATGTCGTCGTCCATAATGAATGCTACGCCAACGTGAACGACCCGGCCTACGTTGCCAACATCTTGAACGCTCACAAAAAAGGGACCCCCGCCATCGTGGTCCACTGCGCGATGCACACTTACCGGAGCTTGAAGACGGACGACTACCGCGAGTTTCTCGGAGTCTCGACATTCAACCACGGCAAGCAGCACCCTTTGGACGTGAAGGATCTTCAGCCGACTCATCCGATCATGAAGGGCTTTCCCGAGAAATGGGTGACCGGCAATGAGGAACTTTACGAGATCAAAAAGGTCTGGCCGGGAGTGACCGTTCTGGCCGAAGCCAAGGCCGAAGATGGCAACAAACGGGAAAATGCCGTGGTCTGGGTGCATACCTACGGGAAAGGGAAAGTCTTCGGCACCACTCTCGCGCATACCAACACCACGATGTCGGATACGGTCTTTCTCGACCTGTTCACCCGAGGGCTGCTCTGGTCGTGCGATAAGCTCGAAGAAGACGGCAAGCCCAAGGCCGGATACGGCCCCACCACGACCGCGAAGACGGACTGAACGACTCGACTGATCAACAACGCCTTGTCGGACTCGATCCCGCGAGATCAATACTAGAACACTCGTACAGATTGACGATGGGTCGATCCCGTTGCAAATCCTAGATGTGCTGCTTGATCTCGCCGGTTCGAGCCGCTGGGTTGCCTCCTCGGGCGACCCACGAACTACAAGGGAGTTTTCTTGATGCGTATCTCTCTGGTGATTGGGGTGTTGTCTCTGATTATGAGTGTTGGACAGGGACTTCGAGCCGATGATCCGCCTCCACCGGCACCTCTCGACGCCTTTGTGATCCCAGGGTCGAAGGCGAAGGAGGCCGATTCGGACGCACCGCTCGCCGAGGGCTGGCCCAAGGGAACCCGGCCGGGAATGATCGAGGTCAAGAATTATCCGGGTTATCGGAGCGCCGTTGCTCGTGGCAAGGATGCGGGATACGGTGCCGACAACGTGCTATTCTATCCCTTGTTCAATCATATCAGCCGATCCGATATCGCCATGACTTCTCCCGTCGTGAGCACCTACGCGCCCGAGATCATGAACGAAGCCAAAGCTCGTGGCGAAATGTCAATGGAGTTTGTCTATCGTTCACCGACGATGGGGCAGACCGGCAAGGGGATAGGGGCGGTGAAGGTTGAGGACCACCCCGCTTCGGCTTTCCTTTGCCTGGGCGTGCAGGGTGACCTCGATTCGGAACGGATGCGACACGGGGTAGAAGTTCTCAAATCCTGGCTCAATGATCATAAGTCCGAGTGGGTCGAGGCTGGCCCGGTTCGGCGACTGGGATATCATGGTCCGATGACCCGTCGCAACGAGCGGCTCTGGGAGGTTCAGATTCCGATCAAACCCGCTCCAGCGGTCGTTCCCAACTCAAAGCCGTAATCACCGTTCTCAGTCGATGAAACCGTAAAGCTCGTCACGATCGCGCGTGATCGATACTCAGCAAAATGGAAGCCCTGGGTCGGCTCAAGTCTGGTTTGCCGTTGGGCGAATTTTAACCAGGTCGGCGGATCTCGCCGATCGCGCCCTGACGTTCCTGATGTCACGCAGATTACCTGGACGTCAGAGCCGTCAGAACCGGATGAAGATGAAAAGGACCCAGGCAGGATGCGACCAACCTTCCAGCAGATTGGCGAGGCCGCTTATTACCGCTGGCAACGCCGCGGCTTCGAGCACGGTCGACACGAAGTCGACTGGCTTTCCGCCGAACAGGAACTTCTCTTCGCATTGAATTATCAGTTGATTGCAAACCACCGGCTCGATGGCTTGCCTTCTCGTTTTCTGGGTCGAGAAGCGAACCCTCGCTGTCGATTCTGTGAAGGGTCAGCGCCTCGAGCGTCCTTCACAGAACCTCGACTGGTCCTTCCCAGAAGTCTGGGGAACACCTCGCTCTTCTCTCACGAAATTTGCGACGACTGCGAATCACTCCATCAAGAATCCGTCGGCGATCATCTCGACGAATTCATCAAGTCGATCAATCAAGGCGAAGGTGAAGTAAAATCGTTCGAGCCGGTCGCGGCGTTCAAGGGCCTGGCACGAGCGGCGCTTGCCATCATTCCCGAACGCGAATTGCAGTATTTCGAGGACGCGATCGAGTGGGTGAGCAATACCGATCACGACCTGGACAGTCGGACGATCGGAGGTCTCGACTGTTTCTTGCACGCGCTGCCGGAGCCTTCCTCGTTTTCCTGGATCGCGCTGGCGCGTCGGATCGAGGCGGACGAACCATTTCCCTATTTACTGGCATTCTTCGGAACAGGTCAGCATGTGTTCCAGATTGCCATGCCACTCTGCGTGCGTGATGAAGATCTCGAAGTCTCGTGGATTGTCCCTCGGGCCTCCTCGCCGTTTGGAGTTGGCCGGGGACCGGTCGAAAGCCGGCTCAAGATCGTCCCTCTGGCGAGCGTGGCAAGACGGTTGAAACTGATTGCTTCCTGAACCATTGTTGGCTGGATCAAACCTCTTGAGATTCCTCCATGAAGCCCTCTTTAATGATCTTATTTGCAACAATTCTCCTCGTGGGTCCAGCCCGCGGAGAAGGACCCATTACCGTCAAGGTCGAGCGATCACCGTCGGGATATCAGCTCCTCCGTGGTGGCCAGCCGTTTCTGATCAAAGGAGCGGGAGGCCGGTCCTATCTTGATGTGCTCAAAGAGGCGGGCGGAAATTCGATCCG
>JAJYCH010000698.1 GCA_021778575.1 Planctomycetota bacterium | reverse complement strand
CGAACTGGCGGTCGCGCCGGCCCGGCCATCGTTCTATCCCGACGGCCTCGGTTATGTCGGCTGGCTCTCACAGGTCGTCTTCGCTCAGCGGTTCTTCGAGACATTCGGGTCGTTCGCTCCGTCCTGGACGATTACTTATGAACTGTTCTATTACATCTTTTTCGGCGTCCTCGCGGCGTTCTCGGTCCGGCATGGGGTCCGTCCCGCCTGGGTGGGAATGGGTCTTTGCATCCTGTTCGGCGGGATCATGCAATGGCTTTATGTCAACGGGGGCAAGAACCCGTTCACTCTCCATGTTGGTCTGATTTTCGGGCTGGGAACGATCTGGTTCATGGGGGCGCTGGTGGCGATCCACGGGCCGAGGCTCGTCAAGCGCCGGTGGGTCCGCGTGCTCGGAGCATGCTGGCCGATCGTTTTCGCGGGAGCCATCGGACTGAATGCGGATGGTCGCTGCCCGATGCAGTTGATCTACCTGGTCACCGGCGCGGCGTTCACGCTGATGCTCGTCCGGTTTCACGCGGTGGACGAGGTCCGGGCGGCGACCCCTCGGGTTGTTCCTCACTGGTTTCAGGCGACGGCGAAGGTCGTCGGACTGGCCAGTTATCCGACTTACTTGTTTCACGGACCGATCCTGTTGCTGATCGCCACGGTCATCTCGCACTGGCGGCTGGTCTCGGACTGGCGGGTGACCTGGTCGATCCTGGTTGTCTCGGGGATCAGTTCGGGGTTGCTTCTGGGCTGGCTGGCCGAACGACCGATCATGGCCTGGCGAGCGGGTTTCCTGAAGCGTCTGAAACAAGCTTCGGAATCGCGAGCCGTGGCGGCTCGACGGCCATCGGGTTTGCTTGAAATCTCCGGGTGACGAGGAGACCTTCGGATTTGCTCTACTCCATCTGCTTCACCAACTTCGGTCCGTATCACCTTGCCCGGCTCCGTGCGCTGGCCCATCGGCTGAATGATCGAGGCGACCAGCTTCTGGCCATCGAGGTCGCCGATCAAGAACAGCGCTATCCCTGGAATCGTCGGTCGGGCCACGAGCCGTTCGAGTGGACGACGCTGTTCTCGGACCGGGCCTTGGAGGAGATCCCCGGCGATGAATGCCGCCGGGCAATGACCGGACTGCTCGACCAGCGACGTCCCGACGCGCTCGGGATCGTCGGTTACTCCCGGCCCGAGTCGATGGCGGCGCTCCGCTGGGCTCGGCGGCAGGGGAAGACAACCATCCTGATGTCGGAGAGCCAGGAGATCGACCACCCCCGGACCTGGTGGAAAGAGGCAATCAAGCGCAACCGAGTCCGAAAATTCTCCGGCGCGCTGGTCGGTGGTCCCCGGCATCGCGACTACCTGGTCAAGCTCGGGATGTCCCCCCGGAAGATCGCGCTAGGCTACAACGCGGTCGATAACCGTGCCTTCGCGCAGCTTGCCGAAGCCGCCCGTCGCGATCCTTCGAGCGAACAAGCCTTGCCGAAAGCGCCCTATTTTCTCGCCGTGAACCGCTTTGTTCCCGAGAAAAATCTGCCGTTCCTGATCCGGTCGTTCGCTCGCTATCGGAGCGACGCGCCGGTCGGTCAAGGTTGGGATCTGGTCCTGGCCGGAGGCGGACCCGGAGCGGCCGAGGTCGAGCGAGCGGTCGCCGAATCCGGTCTGGCCGACGCGATCCACCGGCCGGGGTTTCTCCAGACCGAGGACCTGGCCCCGTGGCTGGCTCATGCCTCGGCGTTTGTTCACCCGAGTCTGATGGAGCCCTGGGGGCTGGTCGTCAACGAGGCTGCGGCGACCGGCCTCCCCCTGATCGTTTCCGACCGGGCCGGGTGCGTCGAAACGCTCGTTCCTCGGACGACCACGACCACCGGTTGCCGGTTCGACCCGTCCGACGAGTTCGAATTGACCGCGAACCTGGCCTGGATGGCAAGTCTCGACGAAGCCGAGCGCCGGGCTCTGGGCGACCGAGCGGCGGCGGTCGTCGGTGAGTGGGGCCCCGAGCGGTTCGCACAAGGGACTCTGGAAGCGCTGGAACTGGCGACCGATAGCGCCCCGATCGAAGCGGTTCACGAACCGATGGGAGCCCGAAAATGAATGGACTCGCCGCGATCACGACCGAATCGAATGCCGACGTGACCCTTCCCGTCGCGGGACGATTGCACTGCTGCAACGGGCTCGACCCGAAGCGGGATGGCGGGATGGTCCCGAGCATCCTGGGAATGACCGGAGCCCTCGCGCGTCGGGGCGAGCCGATCACGATCGTCACTCCCACGCCGTCGAGGCTCGACGGAATGGCGGTTCCGCCGGGTATCCGTCTGTTCGGGCCGGAGGTCGACTTCCTCGACTCGATCCGGTCGGCCGACGTGGTTCATTTTCATGGACTCTGGCAGGCTCAGACGCGGCGGGGGGCTCGCGAAGCCCGGCTGGCGAATGTCCCGTACCTGGTCGCCGCTCACGGAATGGCCGAGCCCTGGGCGCTCCGACACAAAGCGCTCAAGAAGAAAATTTATACGGCGCTGGTCGAAGGGAAGAATCTCCGACGGGCTTCTTGTCTACACGCACTGTCGCGGCCGGAGATCGGCCATCTCCGGGCGATTGCTCCGAGGACTCCGGTGGCGCTGGTGCCGAATGGCGTCGACCTTGCGCCATTTGACGGACTTCCGCCGCGCTCGGCTCTCGAAGCCGAATTCCCGGAACTTCGGGGCAAGTTTGTCCTGCTTTTCTTCGGTCGAGTCCACGTCAAGAAGGGGCTCGACCTTCTGGCCAAAGCTCTGGCGAGCGTCGAGGCCGATCATCCCGATCTCCACGTCCTGCTCGCCGGCAACGATGACGGAGCGCTGGCTCCGTTCCTGGCCGAGGCCGAGGCGTTGGGAGTTCGGGATCGGATCACCGTCGTCGGTCACGTCTCGGGCGAGCGGGCACGACAGGTCTGGGCGGCGGCCGATGCGTTTGTCCTGCCGAGCTACAGCGAGGGGTTCAGCATGGCGATCCTCGAAGCGCTCGCCTGCCGGTTGCCGACTCTGGTGACGACCGCTTGCCATTTCCCCGACCTGAAAACGGCCGACGGTGGGATCGTCGTCGAGCCGACCGAGGAGGGAGTGACCCTTGGCCTTCGCGAGCTGATCGAGCGCTCCGACGAACAGCGAGCGAGCCTGGCCCGAAATGGTCGGCGGCTGGTCGAGTCGCGCTATACCTGGGATCAGCAGGCGGATCGGCTCAGCGCGGTTTACGACTGGGTTATCGGCGGCGGAGTCGTTCCGGAGGCCGTCGAGGACGCCCGGGGGAGCTGAGCGACCCGGCAGCATCAGGGTGGCGAATCAAGCAACGGGAAACCTATCGAGTCTCTGT
>JAJYCH010000697.1 GCA_021778575.1 Planctomycetota bacterium | reverse complement strand
TGATCGAGCTGTTCCAACTCAGGCGGAAGCGGGCCGGTCAGCGGCTCTCGAAAGTTGACGAGGGTCACCTCCTGAAAGTATTCATCACCGATCAGCTTCCTGAGCCAGGCCGGTCCGTCGGGCGCGGTGGGGCGGGGCGAACCGGGATTGATCGGGCGATCGAACGCGTATTCGAAGTCGTACTGGACCGTTCCGTTGAGGGCTTTGATTGCCTCGACAGCTCGTTTCTGGTGGTGGGCTCGGTTGGCCCTCCAACCGAGAACCGCACCGACAACCAGAACCAGAAGCATCAAGGCCCGAAGGCTGAACCGCAACCCGCGACGCCTTGGTTGGACCAGTTCAGTCGGCGGCGCGATGGATTCCGAAGAGTCGTCAGTCATGGGATTCTCGAACAAAACGTGTCAGATCGGATCATCCAATCATGTGTTTTCTGATGGAAATCGTATCAGCAACCCGGAGCGTCGGGCTGTTGCGGGATCAGAACATCCCGGACGTAAGCCCTGAACGTCTTGATCCATGCCGTCTTGTTCGCCCTCTGACCGGCTTCGAGGAACCGGGCGGCCTCGGCGACGAGCAAGCTCGGGAAGGCTCGACTGTTAGGTTGAGCTTGATAGGTTCCGTCGGCCTGGAGGTGGAGGAACTGGAGGTTATCCGCGTCGTCGATCCGCCAGACCTCGGGGATGCCAAGCGCGGCGAAGATCGGCAGGCGAGGGACCGAACTGGAACTGATGTCGACCTCGATGACGAGGTCGGGGGGCGGGTCGATGGTGAGGTCGAACTCACGAGGTTCCTGGACGGCTGCCGCATTGGCGTCGAAGTGGAAAAGCATGTCGGGCTCGACCCCTTTGAGCAAGTCGTGGCGCTCGAGTGTGACCGGATGGGCACCCTCGACTTGAATGTCGAATTCCTCGATCAAAACCATTACCATCCAACCGAGGAGATAGCCACCGTTGCCATGCCTCCCGAGCGGCGACATCAGTTCCATTCTCCCGGAATCATAATTCACCCGGATATGACGATCGCCGATGATCCGGAGCAGGGCTTCATAATCGGCCCAGGAGACATCTTCGAAGACGACGCGGGGAGCAGACTGAGAACAGGTGACAGTGGCCATTTCGAGAGTTCCTCTAACTCAGTAGGGTCCGCTGTGCGGACCGTCTGCTGATTCGTGGCACCTCTGAAGATCGCCGTCCGGGAATGATACGATATCTTTATTCGGAAATTACATCAGAAAGATCCTCGAAGTCTAACAGGCCCAATGATGAGCATCCCCAATCTGGCGGATATGCCCCAAGCCTGACCCATCGCGCAAAGGACGAAAAGGGCCAAGCCGAAGGACATGAGACATAACCATGTTTGACGGGATTGTAATGAATATAGTCACCAATTCGCTCAAGCTCGGACTCATCGGACACGACATGTTCCCAGAAGCGCCGCTGCCAGACTCCGCGTCTTCGATTTCGCCCCTGTGAGATGGTTGTGATCTGCTCAGCTCCCCCAGACATCAACCATTTCTTGGTAAACTCTTTCTTGATCCACCCCAGACGTCGAGAATAAGCCGAATCACCGCTGGGCAGCGACCAAATGGTATGCAGATGATCGGGCAGCAGAACAATCGCATCGATCTGAAATGGCCAACGCATCTGACATTCGTTGATCGCGCCTCTAAGAAATATTCTGGCCAAGGGATGATCGAAAATCCGGGCTCGTCCTTCGGTCACGATGGTGAAGAAATAGGTTCCTCCCGGGACGAACGCTCGACGATAGCTGGGCATCTCGCGAGTCTCGAAGTGAAACGAAAGTCCCGACCGAGATCATCGGCACAACTTGAAAATCGAACAGACAGTCCGCACAGCGGACCCTACTCGACTGGCGGAAACCATGGAAGAGTCGGGCGCCGAGCGGACGGTCCGCACAGCGGACGCTACTCAACATAAACAAATTCATTCAAACTCATCAACGCCTGGCAGAAATCGGCGAGGGCCGCGAGTTCCGGATCAGCGTGGCCGGCCGACTTGTAGGCTTCGGTTTGCGACTTCACGAACGCGAGGTCATCGGTCAACTCTTCGGCGGCGGGCGGTCGGGCGAGGGCCAGGCGGTAGGCCTGGTCGATCGCCTTCTCGATGGGAACCTCGACCGAAGGGCGGACTCGCTTCGCGAACGCCTGGGCGTAGGCCCGGATCTGGGGATTATTCAATATAGCCAGAGCCTGCGGGGCGACCGTCGTCGAGGCTCGTTGGCCCAGCCCCTGAAGGGCGTCGGGACCGTCGAAGAGGGTCATGATCGGGATCAGATGGCTACGTTTTACCGTGAAATACAGACTCCGGCGCTTCATCGATTCGTCGAGCGATCCCGGGCCGAATGGCGTGGGGTCAAGCGTTCCCGAGACGCTCAACATGGCGTCGCGGATCGCCTCGGCCTCGAGCCGTCGTGGTGTGTTCCGCCAGCGAAGAATGTTGTCCGGGTCGATCTTGGCCTTCGAATCGTCGAAAGTCGAGGACATCTGATAGGCGTTACTCAGCAAGATCAGTCGATGGATCGGCTTGAGCCGCCACCCTTCGCGGATCAGCTCGGCGGCGAGATAATCGAGCAGTTCGGGATGCGACGGTTTCTCTCCTTGAGTGCCAAAGTCGCTGGGCGTGGCGACGATCCCCCGGCCGAAATGGTGTTGCCAGAGCCGGTTGACGATCACTCGCGCCAGCAAATTTCCCGCGCCGGCTTTGGTGTCGGTCAGCCAGTTCGTCAAGGCGGTCCGGCGATACGACTTTTTGGAATCGGCAGGCGACAAGGTCTTCCAGTGGCTCTCGGTCTCGTTTGCGGATGTGAGCACTTGCAGGAATCCGGCGGCGATCTCGGATTGTTTTTGCGCCAGGTCGCCGCGTTTGAGCAGGTAGGTTTTCTCGAAGAAGTCGGCTCCTTGCGTGTGCAACCGGAGTGCCGGAACGCCTTCGCTGGCGATCAGAACCTTGGTCAGCGCGGGCTTCGGGGCCTTCGCCTCGGATTCCTTCACCAGGCGATCGATCGCGCTGGTTTCCGGGTCAATCGCGCGAAAATGGTCGAGGAGGGTCGCTCGCTGTTCGGGCGTCCGGTTCTCGGGTTCAGTCTTGAGCGCCTTTTCAAGTTTGGTCAGTTGCTCCATCCCCGCCGAGTCACCTTCGATGGGCACGGTTCCGGTCTCGGTCGTGATCGAGATTCGCGGTCGGCCGATCGTGTGGCCGGTGTTGCAGTCGAATTCGAGGGTCACGGTCAAGGTGGCTTCGCCATCGAGGTCGACCGGTTGATCGAACGCGAAGACGGCGGCCTGGTCCTTGCCGAACTGGGGATCGATGGCC
>JAJYCH010000696.1 GCA_021778575.1 Planctomycetota bacterium | reverse complement strand
ATGCCGCCGCCGACAAGTTCATCGACAAGTCGGTCAAGGACGACAAGCCGTTCTTCGTCTGGTTCAACGCGACCCGGATGCACGTCTGGACTCACTTGAAGAAAGAATCGATCGGCCGGACCGGGATCGGTCTCTATCCCGACGGGATGGTCGAGCACGACGACATGGTGGGCGATCTTCTCAAGAAGCTCGACGAGCTGAAGATCGCTGAGAACACGATCGTCATCTACGGGACCGACAACGGGGCCGAGGCCGGGTCGTGGCCCGACGGTGGGACCACCCCCTTCCGTGGCGAGAAAGGGACCACCTGGGAAGGGGGCTTTCGCGTCCCCTGCGTGGTCCGCTGGCCGGGAGTGATCAAGCCGGGCACGGTGATCAATGAGATCATGGCGCAGGAAGACTGGATGCCGACTCTCCTGGCCGCCGCCGGAGACCCGAACATCGTCGAGGAACTGGCCAGGGGGCATGCCGCGAACGGTCGGACCTTCAAGATCCACGCCGACGGCTACAATTTCCTGCCGTTCCTGAAAGGCGAGGTCAAGAAGGCTCCGCGCGAGGAAGTCTTTTACTTCGGCCAGGGGGGCGAGCTGAACGCGGTCCGCTGGAACGACTGGAAGGTCCACTTCGCCATCACCAACGGCAACATCGCGACCGCGACCCGCGAGGTTCCCGCCTGGCCCTTGATCATCAACCTCCGGGCCGACCCGCTCGAAAAGTCGCCCGGGTCGGGAATGTACACACGCTGGTATGCCGACAATCTGTGGTTGTTCGTGCCGGTCCAGCAGAAGATCAAGGAGTTCTTGATGTCGATCCCGCAGTATCCGTTCCAGGATGGCGACAGCCTGAACGCGGCGGGGATCAACTACAATACCTTGAAGGCCGCCTCGGCCTTGAAGCGGCTCAACGAGATCGAGAATCTCGCGCCGCCACGCAACTGATCGACGTTGAAAAGCGATGCCCGGATGGCCGGGATTCGAGACCTCGAACCCCGGCCACCTGACGTTCAAGAGGCTGGGCGGAGCCTGTCGCACAGATGAACTTATCTGGATTCGATGCCCCGCCGAGCGATGACAGACGTGCCAGCCTGATCTTCAGCGGCGACGGGGCCGATCGTCCGGGTTGGCGTGCTGGCGGAGCAGGCTGATCGCCTGCTGACAGGCGTCCTCGGCCGGCTTGCCGCCGGCGTTGGTCGCGGCCAGGAACCCCACGTCGCGCCCGGTGTCCAGCCAGATCGAGCAATACCAGAGCGTGTTGCTACCGGTATGCGTCAGGATCGGCCCGGCCGCCGAGCTTCGACCGGCGATCAGCCAGCCGCCGACGTAATCCTCGCCCCCCTTGGGCGTGTGCAGCGCCTTCATCGTCTCGGGCTTGACCAGGCTGACGCCGCCGACGCTGCCGTGGAGGTGAAGCGCCGCGAACTTCGACCAGTCGCGCAACGAGCAATGAACGGTCCCCGCCGGTCCCATCGCCGGCGAATTATCCTCGTGGACCGCCGTGACCGTGTCTCCTTCGGCCCGGTGGCCCCAGGCGTGGTCGACGCGCCCTCGAATTCCCGGCGCTCCGTAGCCGACGGTCGTCATCCCCAGCGGCTCGAAGAGCCGCCGATTCATCAATTCTTCCCAGGGGGTACCGGTCACCTGCTCGGCCATCATCCCGGCCAGGACAAAACCGGTGTTGGAGTAAAAATATTCCGACCCCGGCTTGCGATCGGGCGGAGCGTGCAGAGCCTCGGCCAGCAACGCCCGGCGCTGCTCGACCACCGATCTCCCCTGCCCCATCTGCCACCAGTGCAGGTCGTGCGAGAATCCCGCTCGGTGCGACAGCAACTGCGTGAGCGTCACCGGCTGGAAGTCGGGATGCATTCCCGCCGCCCATTCGGGAAAGACCTGGCTGAGCGTCGAGTTCCAGCGGAGCTTTCCTTCGTCGACCAGCGTGCCGATCATCGTCGCGGTCATCGCCTTGGTGCACGAGCCGAGATGGATCAGGTCGGTCCAGCGGAATGGCTCGGTCGAGCCGATCTTGCGAATCCCGACGACACCGACCTCGGTCAGTTCCTCACCTCGGATGATCCCGCCGACCATTCCGGGAAGGCGGCGGCCATCGGTCCGGGCCTGGCCGAGAATCCGGTTGATCTGTTCGCTGGGTTCGAGCGAGGTTTGCTGGGTGGCTGCTGCTGCCTTGGCCTTCGCTTTCGCCGATTTTCCGCTCGATTTCGACCGGGGACGCGGCCTCGGGTCCTGAGCGAACAGGTCCGACGGACTCAGGCAAGCCGAGAGTAATCCCAATGACGCGGCTTCGAGGAAGGCCCGACGACCGAGCATCCGATGCCTCTTTTCAGTAACCCAAGGTGCCTGGAAAAGATCGGAAAGTCTTGCTTAACTCAATGCTAACTCGCAATCTCGCTTGAAGCAACGAGCCGAGCCCGACTTTTCCGCCGGATGATTCCGCTTGCGACGGTCTGGCAAGCCCGGTTAGCGTGGGATGGGATGATCACTCCTCTCCCTGAGTTCAGGATCAGCAAATGCTCACTCGTCGCGGTTTTGGTTCGCTGGTCGTCGGTTCGATCGGGGCTTCGCGGGTTCTGGGCGAGGCACCGGCCTTGATTCGCGCCGAGGAGAGCCGACCGACCATCACCGAAGGGGTCAATGCCGGCGATGTCGGCAACGGATCGGCCGTGGTCTGGTCACGAGCTGATCGGCCGTCGCGGATGATCGTCGAATACGCCACGACCGAATCGTTCCGCGACGCCCGGCGCGTCGTCGGACCGGCCGCGCTGCCTGAATCCGACTTCACGGCGAAGGTCGTGCTCAACCACCTCGCGCCGGGGCAGACGGTCGTCTACCGCGTCAGCTTTCAGGATCTGGCCGAGCCGAAATCGCGAAGCTATCCGAACCAGGGGCAGTTCCGGACCGCTCCCGCCGAAGCCGCCGACGTCTCGTTTGCCTGGGGCGGCGACACGGCCGGCCAGGGGTACGGGATCGACCTGGCTCGCGGCGGAATGCGCATTTACGAGTCGATCCGTCAGGCTCAGCCCGACTTCCTGCTTCACAGCGGCGACCACATCTATGCCGATAACCCGATCCTCGCCGAGATGAAGCTCGACGACGGCTCGACCTGGAAAAACGTCGTGACCGAACCGACCTCGAAGGTCGCCGAGACCCTCGACGAATTTCGCGGACGCTATCGTTACAACCGGCTCGACGACCATTTCCGCAAGCTCAGCGCCAGTGTTCCCATCATCGCACAATGGGATGATCATGAAGTCCGCAATAACTGGTTTCCCGGTCAGATGATCGACGATCCGCGCTACAAGACGCGAAGCATCGACCTCC
>JAJYCH010000695.1 GCA_021778575.1 Planctomycetota bacterium | reverse complement strand
TCCGATCTACCAGTCCGTTGACCAGCGCGCTCTGGCTCTGGCTCCTGGGGCTGGCCGGGCTGTTCGTGATCGTCGTTCTCGTCCAGGGGCCCGGCCGGGCGCTGGGTCAGTTGTTCGACATGCCGGGTCATGCCCGGCTCCTGGGGTCGGCGATCGATCGGGTCAAGCGGTCGGGGCGGTTGATTGCCGTGGTGGTGGGGGCCTCGGTCATTGGCTGGACGACCACCCAGACGCTCAACTACGCCGTCGCGACCGGGCGTGACGACGAACTGCTCCTGATCAAGGGGCAGCGACTGACCGACGTCGCGCTGAACCAGGGATATCTGGCCGCTTTGACTCCGCTGCGGGATCTGGTGGGGCTGGGCTTGCTGATCCCTTTATTGATGGTGGCGTCGATGGTTCTGTTCCAGTACTCGACCGACCGCTGGAAGCCCGGCCTCGCGCCGATGTCGATCCGTCGACGGGCGTCGCGCTGGTCGACGATCGGCTGGGGATTCGCGGTCATTTATGCTCTCTACCGCTTCGTCGGGCTGATCGGTGGCTCGGGAGAATTCCCGCTGGGCGGCTGCTTCTTTCCGGAAGCGTTGCTCGTGCCGATCCTGATGGCGATGGCGGATGGAGTGATGGTGGCCTGGGTTCTGATTGAGCTCCGGAACGCGAGCCTGGGGGAATCGGCGGCCGATTCACTGGACCCGCCCGGGATCGCGATCGTGATTCCGGCGGCGGTGGTGGCGTCTGTTCTGGTGTTTCCGAGCTATTATCTGGGCACGGGACTGTGGATGCTCGTCAAATACGAGCATCTGCCGACCTATTTCCTGAGCGACCCGAGGGTCACGAGTTTTCTCCGCTGGGAACTGGGTTGGGGGCAGGTGATCCTTCAGGCGGTCGCACTATCGATGGTCGGGATGTTCGGAGCCGTGCCCTGGAGCCGAGGGACTGCCGGATCGGCGCTTCTGGGCTATTTTCGGCTCCTGAAGGCCGAGGGCGGGCATCTGGTGGTGGCTGTTGCGGCGGCCGGCGCCGCAGGCGGTGCTCTGTCGGCACTGGCTTATCTGGCGGTTCTCTCTCTGCCGGTGTCGACCTGGGGACTGAACGCCGCCGACTCTTATGCACATTACGGCACGATCCCCGTCGGTCTGCTGCTGGCCGCCGCCTTGATTGATCTGGGTGAGCGTTCGCTTCCGCTGGCGACGCTGGCGCATCCCGCGGAGAGCGATCCGGTCGCGTGAAATCGGCCGTCGCGAATCTGCCAGCGCGGCGATGAGCGGCCTGTTTTCCGAGGAATGGCGGGCGGTCATCGATCGTTGATCATCTCCTGTCGAGTGGTCGGCGCCGCAATCCTCGGGCATCGGGTCGTGGTTCGCTTGACACACAAGGCGAACGAGGGTTGTAATGAGATGAGACGGACCGGCGGACTCTCGGGAGGTCGCCGGCCCCCGCCTCGAACGCCGCATCGCGCGTGCCCCCGGGCCGGCATCTCTCGAAGACCGAGCCGCCGGCAATTCCAAGCTCATCGAACTTTCTTTCCCATCGATTAGTTTGACAATTCGGCTCTGCCTCGACTCCGAGGATTTTTCCACCACGCGCGAGCACCGTGCCCTGGCCGCCGGCTCCCGCGCGTTTCGCGATGCGCACCGTCCGACGGATCCACCGTTCAGGAGGGAGACCGCTTATGTCCGCAGGAATGGATCTGATTGCATCGATCGCCAGCCGCCAGAATCTGGCGGATTATCAGAAGAAGCACTGGCACGGCACCTTCGCCGAATATCTCGACATCATCCGCGCCAACCCCAAGGTCACGCGGACCGCGTACCAGCGTGTCTATGACATGATCCTTTCGCACGGGACCGAGGAGATCCTGACGAACAAGGAGAAGCAGGTCCGCTACAAGTTCTTCGAGGACCCGGTCGGCCAGGGACAGGACGCCATCTTCGGGCTCGACCGAACCTGCATGAGCCTGGTCAATGTCCTCAAGAGCGCCGCGCACCGGTACGGGACCGAGCGCCGGGTGCTCTTGCTCCACGGTCCGGTCGGCAGTTCCAAGAGCACGATCGCCCGGCTCCTCAAGAAAGGGCTCGAACACTACTCGAAGACCGACGACGGGGCGCTCTACACGTTCGGCTGGCGTGAAGAAGGTCTTGACGGAACCGACACTTATGTCGACTGCCCGATGCACGAGGAACCGCTCCACCTCGTACCTGTCGAATTCCGCTCTGAACTGGTCGATTCGATCGCCTCGGCCGTGGCCGACCACCAGTACCCGATCACCATCGAAGGGGATCTCTGCCCGTTCTGCCGCCAGACGTACAACGAGCGGATGCTCAAGTATAACGGCGACTGGAGCAAGGTTCTTGGGGACATTCGGGTTCGCCGCTTGATCCTCTCCGAACAGGACCGCGTCGGGATCGGCACCTTCCAGCCCAAGGACGAGAAGAACCAGGACGCCACCGAACTGACCGGCGACATCAACTACCGCAAGATCGCCGAGTACGGCACCGAGAGCGACCCCCGAGCCTTCAACTTTGATGGCGAGTTCAACATCGCCAACCGAGGAATCATTGAGTTCATCGAGGTCTTGAAGCTCGACGTCGCGTTCCTCTACGACCTCCTGGGCGCGAGCCAGGAACACAAGATCAAGCCGAAGAAGTTCGCCCAGACCGATATCGACGAGGTGATCCTGGGGCATACGAACGAGCCCGAATACAAGAAGCTTCAATCCAACGAGTTCATGGAGGCCCTCCGCGACCGGACCGTCAAGATCGACGTGCCCTACGTCACCCGGCTCTCCGACGAGATTCATATCTATCAGAAGGACTACAACAGCCGGAAGGTCCGCGGCAAGAAGATCGCCCCGCACACGCTCGAAGTGGCCGCGATGTGGGCGATCCTGACCCGGCTCGAAGAACCCAAGAACGCCGGCCTGACGCTCTTGCAAAAGCTCAAGCTCTACAACGGCAAGACGCTGCCCGGGTTCACCGAGGACAACATCAAGGAGCTTCGCGAAGAAGCCGAGCGCGAGGGGATGCACGGGATCAGCCCGAGATATGTCCAGGACAAGATCTCCAACGCCCTGGTCGCCCACGCCGACGAACGTTCGGTCAACCCGTTCATGGTGTTGAATGAACTCGAAGCGGGACTGAAACATCACTCGTTGATCAACAGCGACGAGGTCAAGAAGCACTACAAGCACCTCCTCGCCGTGGTCAAGGAAGAATACGAGGACATCGTGAAGAACGAAGTCCAGCGAGCCATCGCCGCCGACGAGGACGCGCTTTCACGCCTCTGCGGCAACTACATCGACAACGTCAAGGCCTACACCCAGCGGGAGAAGGTCA
>JAJYCH010000694.1:673-3343 GCA_021778575.1 Planctomycetota bacterium | reverse complement strand
TGGGTACGATCAGGCGGTCGGACATCGGTCAAATTCCCCCGTTGGCCTCGGATCGAGGCGACCCAAACCAGGACCGAGGCCCACAAAGGCCCCGGCCATTCAGCCGTTTGATCAGCGATTGAGCACGAATTCGTTCGAGTTGAGCAAAGCCCAGAACATGTCTTCCATGACGTTGATCGTATCCGGGTTGTTCACCAGGAACCCTCGGGCCGTGTTCAGCTCGCGAGCGGTCGGCAAGCGGCTCAAGGCGGCGAGATAGAGGTGATTCACCACATAGGTTTCGACCGAACCCTTGGCCTGAAGCCGAGCCCGTTCGAGCAGGTCGGCCAGGAAGCTGCCTGACTTACCACCGACGGCTTTGGCCATCAGTTCGCCGTTCATCATCATCAAGGCCTGAGGAATGGTCCCCTGGAAGTTGAGCGATTCTTCTCCTTCGTCATTGGCGAAGGTGGTGACGAACTGGCCCATCCACTGGTCGCGCCGCTTGCTCGTATCCTCGCCGCCACCGACCTTGTGCGCGGCCGTCGCCACGATCAACGAGTCGAAAAGCTGTTCGGGCGTCATCGGCTTGAGGTTCATGTGGGTGAAGAGCGTCTCGTCCTTCTCGTTTTCCTTGATCGAGGCGCTGGTCAGGTTGTAGGCGTCGCTGTTCATGATCCAGCGGATCAGCTCTTTGGTGTCGTAACCGCTTTCCTTGAACTGCTGAGCCAGTTTGTCGAGCAGTTCAGGATGGCTGGGCAAGTTGTGAGTGCCGAAGTCATCCACCGGCTGGACGAACCCACGACCAAAGAAGTGACCCCACATCCGATTGACGTAAGCCTTGGCGAAGGAATCGTTTTCGGGCTCGGTGATGAACTTGCCGAGAGCCTCGACGCGAGCGACGTCGGCGTTCTGGCTGATCTTGCGCCCATCGAGGAAGGTCGGAAAGGCAATGCCGAGCCGGGCATCGCGCCGCTCGTACTTCGAGTGGGCCTCGGTCGGCATGTCAGAAAGTTCGACGTGATCGACCATCTCGGTTCCGGCGGCGTTCGCGGTACGAACTTCCTCGCGTTTCAGGCCATTGTAAAACGCGTTGATCCCCCAGAAATCGGCCTGTTTCCAGTCGTTTGAAGGATGGTCATGGCACTGGGTACACTGGATCTGTTGACCCAGAAAGACGCGAGTGGTGATCGAGGTCAGGTTGATCGCGCCATCGCCCATGTGGGCGAGCGAGTAGTTGACCGCTCCGTTGGTCTTGTTCGAGCCCTTCGCGGTAATCAAGTCATAGGCCATCTGATTCCACGGGCGGTTCTCGGCGATCTGGCGGCGGAGCCAGGCCGTCAGAGCCGTGGCATCAACGTTGCGGTCTTGCATCTTCCGGCCGAGGAGGATCACTTTCCACTGGGTGGCGAAATTCTTCGAGTAATCCGGATCGGCCAGGAGGTATTCAACCAGCTTGGCTCGCTTCTCCAGATCGCCGTCCTTATCCTTGGACTTCTTCTTGTTGTCGGTCGATCGCAGAAACGCCGAAGCTTCTTGAATATTCGGAATCCGACCGAGAACATCGAGATAGGCCCGACGGAGAAATTCCTCGTCGCTCGCCCGCCGGGAGGGCTTGACGTTATTCTCGTCCCAGGACTCCTTCAGCATCGCGTCAATGTAGTCGAGGCGGGCTCCCGTCGTCCGTCCCGGTGACTGACCAGCGGCCGGTTTGGGATCATCGGCTCGACAGAGACCGGAACCGGTCAGGACGATCAAGGCGAGGATAGCCTGGACCCACGGCGATCGTCGACGACGTCGCTGATTCATCATCCTGCTCCTTGCTAGACGCCAGCTTCGAGGGACGGGCGAGAGGAGAAAGCCACCGCAAGAGGAACTGTCTGGGAATATCTAGTTTACGGCACCAATTTAAGGTGCGTCAAAATGATTTTCTCACTTCGACGACCGAATTTGCATTGGTGCAGTCTTGAGATGATCCAAGGCGACAGTCAGAGCGATCTCCAGACTTAACCACGACGGCGAACCTCGGTAGCGAATTCGCCAAAAAAATGATGATTTCCCGGCCGAACCGCTCGCGATGGCAGTAAACGTTCTTCGGAAGCAACATCAGGAGTCGGCGCGCCGGCTCGGCAGAGGGATTCGGGAGGTGTTGTGGCAACCAGTGATCCGCGAACCTGGCCCCATCTCGGGCGAGTGATGTTGATGACCGCTCACGTCGCCGCGATCGCCTCGCTGGTCCATTATCTGGCGGTGTCGGAGGGGGCGCGAAGTCTCGTTGATGGTCGGCGTTCCGATCAGTCTGGCCATCGGGTCGCTGGTTGCCTGGCCGATCAGCCGGTTGATCTTCGGCAAACCTGGTTCCGATCCCGATTCCGGCCGGGTCTGTCCCCGTTGTCGGCGGAGCGAACTCCGACCATTCATGACTCCGGGACTTGGGCTCTTTCAACCGGTTTCTCGCTTCCGCTGCGGCGGTTGCTGGTGCTGGGTCTGGTGGGAGGGGAACACGCTCCGGTTTGAAATTCCAGCCGGGCCGGAACCAATGGTCGATCGGTCGGGAATCCAGTTCCTCGACGAACCGACGTCATCCGACGAGATTCGTTTTCTGTAATCCGACAGTTCAGCCGGCCACTCGCGAACATCCTCCCGTGGCCGGTGTCGATACGAAACAAACCCAATCGCTCGGATCGAGAA
>JAJYCH010000694.1:0-663 GCA_021778575.1 Planctomycetota bacterium | reverse complement strand
GACGCGACGATGGCCAAGGCCAACAAGGGAGAATTCGCTGGACCGCTTGAACAGGTGGGCGTCTGCCAGTGGCGAATTCCCAAGGAATACCGCGAGGATATGCGGGTCGATGGCCTGATCTTCGCCGACGAAAAATTGATCGGCCAGATCCGCAAGGACCAGGGACCCGAGCAGGTGGCCAATGTCGCCACACTTCCCGGCATCCAGCGCGCTAGCCTGGCCATGCCCGACATCCACTGGGGTTACGGCTTCGCGATCGGTGGCGTCGCGGCGACCGATCCCGAGGAAGGGGGAGTCATCTCGCCTGGCGGCGTGGGCTACGACATCAACTGTGGGGTTCGCTTGCTCCGTTCCGATCTGGAATGGTCCGACGTCAAACCCCGAATCCGCGAACTCGTCGATCTCCTGTTTCGCGAGATCCCCACGGGTGTTGGGCAGTCGGGGCTGTTCCGGTTCGACAAACCCAAGCTCGCCCGGTTGATGGCCGAGGGTTCGAGCTACGTGATCGAGCAGGGTTGGGGTTCACCGCGTGACCTGGAATACACCGAGGCCGGCGGCCGGCTCGAAGGGGCCGATCCCGACCGGGTCAGCGACCGCGCCTATACAAGAGGTTACGACCAGTGCGGGACTCTGGGGTCGGGCAACCACTTCCTCGAAGTCCAG
>JAJYCH010000693.1 GCA_021778575.1 Planctomycetota bacterium | reverse complement strand
GTCTTGACGACCCGGCCGTCGACCTTCTCGGCCCGGTAGAAATACCGGTCTCCCCCGCGTGACTCCCAGGCCATGGCCGGGCCTCCCTTGTGCAACCTTTTCGAGCGACCGGCGCTCGTGCTTGTCTCGAACTGCGGTTCAGACGTTCCACACGCTCAAATCGGCGGTCATGGCCGGAATCCCGGCATTTCGTGGTCATCCAACCCGCCGGATCGACTCCTCGTGACCCGACTCGGACGTCGGATCGGGCTCCGATCCCGCGATCTCGACCGCTTCCGGGGCCTCCGGAGTCCTCCCGACACACACATCCCACGCACGATCGGAGGCAATTTGCACGTCCAGCGACGCGATAGTCACCGGTCGGGTCACTCCAGCGACGTCATTACGGGCCTCGAGGCCGTCCAGATGACGCAGAAAAGTGTCCAGCCGGAGCGCCCCGGCGGCGTCGTCGCTCGCCGACAGCACGGTCGCGGCGATGGCCAGCTCGCAAAGCCGGGCCAGCTCCGGGTCAAGGCCGTCGGCCGACCCGCCGTGGGCGGCATCGTGCGTGGCGATCAACGCGTCGAGGACCAGTGGGCCGCCGTGATAGCCCCAGAGCTTCCAGATGATGTCGACGTCGCCCTCGGTCAGGCCGTCGTAGGCCTTCGGGCCGATGACGTCGGACATGACCCAGTCGGAGGCCTGCAACTTGTGGCGCACCGAATAGAACAGACCTTCATACGCCTTGATGACCGATCCCGGCACGCCGAGTCGCGAGCCGATCTCTTGATCGGTCTGCCTCGCGAGGATCCGCGCCTCGACTTCGTGGCGGCGGCGGGGGCTACCCTCGCGGAGCCGGACCGCGCCGAGGATCGCCGGATCTTGCTCGGCCAAGCCGGATCCGGTCAACTCGCCGCCGATCCGCTGCCAGGCGTCGAGAAATCGCCAGGACTGGACCACAAGCTCGTCGTCCCAGCCTTGTCGTCGTCCCTGTCTATAAGTGAGTTGCTCGGCGCGAGCCCATCGCCAGTCCATCCGCCGAAACGGGCAGTCAGGCCGGAGGTCGAGGCTCACCGGAGCGGATCGCCGCCTGGTCGGTCTCATTTCTCATCCTCCGCGCAAGTCTTCCCCGGGCTCTCCGAGACATTCGGCGATCGACGGCGAGAGGGCCTGGCCTCGAGTCGGGTCGTCCCGCCGGACCAACCCGGCGACTCATCCGGGTGATCTGACGGCGTGACGTCGATCGACCGGGATGGCTCGACTCCGCATTCGATCGCGAGACCATCAGCCTCTCCCGTTTTCGCCGGGGCCCAGGCGGCGAATTGAGAGGCGACATCCCGGCCCGTCAGTATGATCATCGCCCGCTGGATCAAGGCGGCAATTTGAGGATCTTCCTCCTTCCGGGCGGCTTTCAGGAGGGCGGCGGTGGACCGCGAGCTGGACTCCTTGTCGTAGTGGACCAGGGAGGTGATCAGGATCGCCCGATGCTCCGGCGACGACGCCCGGTTCAGACCATCGGCAAGCGGTCCCAGAATCGCCCGGGGGCCGAGGACGTCGAGGGCGACAATCGACCGCCTGACGACCTCCCGATCCTCGTCGCCGGTCAGATGGACGAGCTGGCCGACGGCTCGTTCGATCGCCCTCAACGCGAGCTCGACCTTGTCCGTTGGCGTCTTCTCCGTGGTGGGTTTCCGTGCGGGCATGATCCTGCTCCTGAGATGGTTCGTGACGCCCCGATCGTATCCCGGCTCGACGCTCCCGAGGGAGCCGAGATGGCGAAGGCGGCCCATCCCGATGGAAACATTCCGCCGACGACCCGGTCCCGTCGCTGCCTCGAAATGGGTCGATGCGACGTCACCTCGTCCCTCGCTGCCGATCCGAAGCGACCGAGGGAATGCGAGAGGTCCCGGATCAATCCGATCTTGAACGGTTGGGATCCCGACCATTTGTGACCCGATGAAGACATCAGCCTCCCGACTCGATCGAGTCATGCGTCTTCGATCTGGCCGACTTCCGGGGGGGGGGCGGCCCGATCGCCTTGAACCTGCTTGGTCCCCACCACCAGCCGGCGACCGTACTCGGCCAGGCAGGGCGCGTCGGCCGGGCCGTTTTGGGGAACGTGGCACCGCGAGTTCGCCAGCAGCGAGACGTCGGAATCGTGAGCCTGCACGAACGCGATCGCCGTGGGCTTGTCGCTGGCGGTCCTCGTCAGGACGTCTTACTTCCGGGCTTGTGGCGGGAGGACTTGATGGGAGATGCGGAGGGCGGCGAGGATCCCCTCCAAGAGGCCCAGGCCCCGGCCGAAGCCGAACTTCGAGGTGGTCCCCTGGACGCGGCCCGCCACCGGAGCCGCCGTGACGGCCTCGAGGATCGCCAGTTCGACCGGGTAAAACTTCAGTAATTCGACCATCGCCGCGATGTCGAAGCCTCGCTTGATCGTCTTGCCCGAAGGCAGGACGGGCGTGACCCGGGACTCGGCGCGGCCGGGGAAGATTCAGGCGAACGCGCCGTTGAGGCCGGAGTCGATGCCGAGGATCGCGGACGGTGTATTTCTCTGCATTTCGGTCTCTCCCAGAGTCTGATGGCAAGCCGTCAACTGGGCCGATTCCTTTCCGAGAAGTCGCGGAATGCTAGGCGGACGGGAACCCCGTCCGCCAACTGACCAGATTTCCGATTCTCTTCGAGAATTCATACGGGTATCACCGAATTTCATCTTCGGGAGACCTCGTGGTTCCCCCAAGTCAGCCAGCCAGTCAGAGTGAGTAGGTCGGATCATCGATCCATCGATCGATCGAGTCGATGTGCCCATCCTTGTTCCAGCACTCGGGTTGCTGGTCGTTGATCTCGGCACGAGGCCTGAGCAACGGGAAGTATTGCTCGACGACCTCGATCATGACTCGTTGGGTCAATTTGCCGACCTCCGTCAAGTTCTTAAGGGGGGCCTCGTAGACGTAGGCGTCGTGAACGGCGATTAGTAACCGAGCTTCGAATCGGCGGTAGAGCCGGTCGAGGCGGTTGCCGGCGGCCTTGAAGGCGACGCAGGCCGTCCCCTGGACCGGATGGTTGCTCATCCAGTTTCGCTCCCAGTTGGTGGGTTGAGTCGCCTGTGACGGCCTGTATCGCTTGAGCCCCGAGGTGGTCGAGGCGTAGCCACGGAGCATCCCGGACGTCGAGGCGTCGTCAAGTCCCCGTTTCAGTGCCGGGAACATCGAGAGGAACCGGTTGAGCATCTCGCCCGCCTTGAATTCGGGGATGTCGAGCTGCCTGGCGAGTCCGTGCGGGGTCACCCCGTAGATCAGCGACAGTGTGAAGATTTTCATCTTGTCCCGGAGCCCCTTGTGACTGGCCTTGAAGTGCTCCGTGTCGA